>JANYFI010000017.1 GCA_025362765.1 Ferruginibacter sp.
GGTACCCGAATTATTGGTTTCGGTTTTTTTGCCGGTATTGTTGGCGCACACAATGGCATGATGGCGTATGGTAACCGAACGGGTGAGTTTAGACTGGCGAGGGTAAATTCTGTAAACAGTTTTCAAAAACTGATACATACTTATTTTGGATTGAAGGTGCCTGTGATAAAGATTGCAGTAACCGGCAGTGGACGCGTGGCCCACGGAGTGCTGGAAATAATGAATCTGCTGGGCATTCACGAAGTGGAGGCTGATGACTACCTGCAAAGGAAATTTACTTATCCCGTATATGTTCATTTAAAAGGTGCTGACCTGTATGCACACAAAGAAACGGGTAGATACAATCGGGACAATTTTCATCTGCATCCAACATACTATCGTTGTAAATTTATTGACTACGTTGGCGAAACAAATATTCTGTTAAACGGTATCTATTGGACTAACGATATTCCCCGCCTGTTTGAGTGGGAAGATATGGTGGCATTAAATTTCAATATTACTACTATTGCCGATATAACGGATGATGCACATGGCTCTGTACCTTGCAATTTGGGAGACAGTACGATTGATAACCCTATTTATGGAGTAGATAAAAATACACGGCAGCGTACCCTTCCTTATTTATCCAACTCTGTGGATGTAATGGCGGTAGGCAATTTACCCAATGAATTGCCACGGGATGCAAGCCGGTATTTTGGTGAGCAACTAATAAAATTTGTTCTGGAGGATATAAGAATAGGCGGCAGTGAAACCATCAATAAAGCAACGATTATAAAAAAAGGAATATTGAATGAGCCATTTAACTATATGAAGGAATATGTGGAAGCAGATAGTTTTTTATCCCCTTAACCATACACGTGTTATAGTTTAGCTAAGTGAGTTACTCAATGAGAGAATTTTTAACAACCAATTTTTAAAACCAGCTATTGGCAGGCATCATTCATCTTTAACAATACAAATGCAGGATAAGATACAATTATATACAGATGGTTCTTCCAGGGGCAATCCGGGACCAGGCGGATATGGCGCCATTTTATTGTTTGGCAATCACCGCAAAGAACTGTCGCAAGGTTACCGGCGAACCACCAACAACCGCATGGAACTGTGGGCAGTAATTGCGGGACTGGAGGCCATTAAAAAAAATGAACTGCCAGTAACGGTTTTTTCGGATAGCCAGTACGTTGTAAATGCTGTTGAAAAAGGCTGGTTAAAAAACTGGATAAAAACAGATTTTAAGGGTGGTAAAAAAAATAAGGATCTGTGGAAACACTATTATGAACTTTCAAAAAAATTTACAGTCAATTTTATTTGGGTAAAGGGGCACGCCAATAATCCACTTAACAATCGCTGCGATGAATTGGCAACATCAGCCGCAGATGGAAAAAATTTATTGGTGGATAGCGGCTATGAGGAAGAAAATTAAACTTCCGCCAATATATGCCCTCAGCTTTTTTATTGTAAAATAGCATTCTGCAACTGGCTGTAGCATTACCAAAAAAAGATAACCACCTCTGTAGCCAAGCACAGCTACAGCAGCGGTATTTCAATTTCGAGGGCAAAGCCACAGCCAGGAGAAGAATGCGTGGCCACGGTGCCATTAAAAGAAGCCGCACGCCCTAAAATATTCTTTAATCCTACACCTTTTGTTTCCTTCTTACTTTTAATCCCCTGTCCATCATCGGCAATGATCATTTTAAAAATGCCGCCGGTTGTTTGCAGCGTAATGTAAACGTTTGCGGCAAAAGCATGTTTTACAATGTTGGTGCATTGTTCCTGTAAAATCCTGTAAGCAGCCAGTTTTATATCTTTATTCAGGAGAGATTCAAAAAAAAACCGGGTATCGATATCAATTTTCAACCCGGTTATTGTTAGCATAGATTCGGTAAGTTTTCCTAGTTGTTCGGGTAAAGTATCGGTCTCAAAATCCGGACTTGCCAGCACGCTTGCAATCTTTCTGTTTTCTTCAATAGCAATAAAAATATTCTGGTTACATTGTTGCAGTAAATCGTCTTCACCGCCAGTTCTTTGTATCATCAATGAAAGCAACAATTTGGTAGCCACCAGTAACTGGTTTACATTATCATGCAATTCGCGGCCAATAATATTCCGTTCATTTTCCTGAGCTTCCAACGCAATGGTGATTAATTTTTGTTGTTCATCTTTTTGCTGGTTAGCGAGGGCTATCTCCAGTTTTTTCCTTTCGGTAATATCGTTGCTTATAGCAACGTATTGGCAGGGTTGATTATTTTCGTCGGTAAATGGAATAATAATAGTCTCTACCCAATAAGGTGCTCCATCTTTGGTAAAATTTAAAAATTCTCCGTGCCATTTTTCGCCATTTTGAATGGTTGGCCAAAGGTCATTGTGCAAGCCGGCGTGCAGATAACCCGCATTCTGTATAAAATGATTGTTACCTATAATTTCATCGGCCTGGTAACCGGATATATTGCAACAGTTTTCGTTTACATAAGTAATGGCGCCCTTACGGTCGGTAATGGCAATAATGGCTGACTGATTGAGCGCATAGCGGTAGTCCACTACCTGCCTGGGCGATTTTTTTTGTCTCCATGCAGCCGCAATGGCCATAGGCAACCTTGCCATCCTGTCTTTCAAAATAAAGTCATTGGCACCTTTTTCAATCATTTCAATCGCCACTTTTTCTGATACAGACCCTGTCAGTAATATAAATGGAATTTCATTGGAACGCTTTCTCAAAATGCTCAAGGCATCTGAAGCGGTACACTGTGGAAGACAATTATCAGAAAGCACAATATCCGGCGAAAAGGAATCCAAGCCTTCAATATAACCTTGCAGGTTATTGGCACAATAAAATTCCGGATCACTCATTTCATTTTGAAGAAGTTCCTTTACCAGCAATACGTCATACGGATTATCTTCCAATATTAATATTCGCATGCAGGATTTAGTTTCAATCATATTCTTTTATCTTTTAACATTCCAGACGCCCTACAAAAAAGCTGTGTAAACTTGCGTTGTTAAGTTTTTCAATTTGAAAAAGATTTTTTATCACAATGGGAATAAAATATATGCCTGCAATAAAGCATTATTATCGCCATTTCCCTGCCTTTAACAACACCTGTTACAGGTGCGTATGCTGTTAACAAAGGTAAACATGCTTCCTGCTCCAATACTCACTCAAAAAATATTTACACCACCACAATAAGCCATTTCACGTAATAATTAGTCTCAAAAAAGGAAAAATAGAAAATCTGGGTGCTAGCTGGTTTCAAAAGATAATAACAAATAAGTGACGGATATAACCCCGGCTTTTTGACGTTCACCTGCCTAAAATGCATTTTTACGACGGCAATAAGGGCTTTTACGTAAACGTTTTTTTTTATTCTTTGCTAGCTCTCAACTTTGAATTATAAAACACGAAAAAATAACCAAATTTTAAAACCAACAAAAACTTAACATCATGACTTTACAAGAAAACATTTTCGCCAACGGATTAACCATCGAACAACTGGAAGCTAAATTTAAATCTACTGTAGAAGGAGTATTCTCATTTTTTTCAGATAGCAGTTGCGGAGTGGACACTGCTCCTAATCCAAGATAAAAGACATATAAGGATAATCAGAAAAAATTTCATCCACTAAAAAAGGGAATCTTTAAACAGGTTCCCTTTTTGTTTAGTACAAACGGCAATTTTATAATTCTCCAATTCAACATCATGCAATACCAAACCTATATCGAATCAAGAAATAAACTTATCCGACAATTTAAGCAGGGATTAAAGGTCAAAGAAGATGAAAACCTGAATGGTCAATATAATATGGTAAGTGCTGCCCTGGTAAACTATTTGCCGGCAATCGCCATTAAAACCCACGAAAAAATTTATAAGAACATTCTATTGCATAAAAAATTAAGTATCCTTGAGCAGTCCACTTATGAGTCGCTTGATTTTGTTACAATAGAAAATTGTAGCGATGAAATGATAAGCCTGTTAAAAAACAAGCCTACAATAATATGTACTTTCCACACAGGATCTTACCGGTTGCTTAACCTGTTTTTGATGAAAAATAAAATACCCTATTCATTGGTAGTGGGCAAGAATGTGGTTGAGCAGGAAGGAGATGCATTTATGAAAATCTACAATAGTTTGCCAGGCAACACCGGCGAAACTAACTTTAGTATTATTGATGCAGAAAATGCTACTGTAGGATTGCAAATGTTGCGGGCAATTAAAAGTGGCCGAAGCCTTGTATTATATATGGATGGCAATACAGGCGCAGGCGCAACCACCACTAAAAACTATAATCGGTGTCCAATAGACTTTCTTGGTCAGCAAATTTTTGCCCGCAAAGGAATTGCCTTTTTAGCACATGCAGCCAATATACCCATTGTTACTGTGGCCAGTTACAGGGCATCGTGGGAAGATATAAGGCTAAAATTTTTTGACCCTATTTTTCCTGACCTCAATAAGGAAAGAGGACTGTTTGCAGAAGAAACAACTCAAACAATTTACAACCTTATTGCTCCCATAATAAAAGCTTATCCCGAACAATGGGAAGCCTGGCTTTACATTCATAAAGTGGCCCATATTAAACATTTCGAAACCGCCGGGGTTGATAAAAAGATTGCAACGATTACAGAAAAAATAGCGCTTAATTCGCTTCGATTTGGTATTTTTAAATTAAATGGCAGTTCATTTTTAATGCGAAAAAGCAATTATTCATTTTACGAAATAAATAACTCGCTGTATAATATTTTGATGAAGTGCGAACGGAGACACATAAAAAAAGACTGCATAGATTATAAACTATTTAATCAATTGTATGAGCAAGGAGTTATCCAGTACGTTTAAGCAACTACATGTTAAGGTT
>JANYFI010000037.1 GCA_025362765.1 Ferruginibacter sp.
ATTATAACTAACGTTTTTCACAATCGTTGTAAATCAATTACTCACAAAATTCTGAATGTCAGTTTTTAAATCAAATTTATTGATTGTTTTTTGCACTCTTTGCAAAACGGCAAGTTTTCTTTTTTGATCAACAAACAAATAATCTGTGGGGTTTTTGTAAGGTATGTTTTTTACAACCATGTTCCAGATTATAACCCCCAATTTTCTTGCAGTCGCACTGATTGCAGAAACCCTTCCTTTTCTAAAATTAATGCGGTGAAAAAAATCTCTTAGCGGAGTTGATTCTTTGAGATTCCCAATTGCATTTGCAGCATTTCTTAATGCTATTTTTAATCGGTTACTTCCTTTGGGTACTTTACTGCTTAGCACTTTGCCGCCACTTATTTTATTATTCGGTGTAAGCCTAAGCCAACTGGCAAATTGTTTTGCCGTGTCAAACTTCTTTATTCCTTCCAAACCAACCTCACTCATTAAGGTCAATAATGTTTGATGACTAAACCCTTCTATTTCTAATAAATCCACACCTTCAAAATATTGGTACCCTATTAAATTCAAATCAATATTTTTTGGCGTGTTTTTGTTGATTCTTTTATGCACTTTAGGTTCTAGGTAATGTTGTTTTTTATGATCATTATTATTGATTTGTTTATTTAATAATTTTTCAATTTCAACATCACATAATTTTATTTGGTCTTGAAGGTTATTATAAATTTTATATTCTTGATGTAGTGTAAATAAATAATCTTTACGACCATTGGTTTGAAGGGCCTTTGCCATTTCTTCTTCGCTCGTTTTGCAATTTCCGTTTCGCAATGCGGCAAGTTTTAATGGATCTTTTTCTCCATTGCAAATGGCTTCAATAATTTTCAGGCCGGTAAGCCCGCAAATGTCTTTTACAATTACATCAAGCCTAAGATTTAGTAACCGTAAATATTTTTGCATTTTTTTGGAAGTGCTTGCTGCCGTATCAATTAAACCTGCACGGTGCCTGCAATAAGTTCTTAATTCTTCTGTTTGTAAATCTGGCAAAAAACTACCGCTAAGTAATCCAATGCTGTGTAATTTTTGAATCCACTGACAATCCTGGACATCTGTTTTTTTGCCTTTGATGTTTTTAGTAAATTTCCCATTGCATAAAATGACTTGAAAATCTTCGGCGATTAAAACAGCATACAATGCTTGCCAATAAGTACCCGTGCTTTCCATGGCTGCCGTTTTGATGCCGTTATCCTTAAGCCATTTTGCAATAGCAAAGAGGTCTTCATTAAAAACACCAAATTCTTTTACATCTGTTTCCTTTTGGCCAATGGCTACGAAATGGCTTCTGCTGCCAATATCAATACCTGCAGCATAAGGATTTACAACCTCCATTTTAATTTGCTTTTCTTCTTGCATAATAATTATTTTTTATGGTTAAAAAAATGCTTAAAGAGGAAGCTCATTTCGGATAAAAAAATATTATAAACGGGGTTACAAAAAATTGTACCACCACTGGAGTATTCACACACTTCCCAACCAGGATTGCACTCGTGCTATTACGCAACAGTTTTAAAATCGGCCTTACAATAAGCAGGACTAATTTACTACTTTTTCATATCCGTCCGTTAGCTTAAGGAGTATATTCGTGGCGTAATATAGGGGATTACCAACAACGGTAACATCCTGGGGATCATATCCGATGGAGCTTACTGTTAAAATGTTTTTCCCTGTTGGGATAATAATGGAAAAATTTCCCTCTCCGTCTGTATTGATTCCGGTATTGGAACCTTTTACTGTAACTGACACATTAGAGAGTGGAGTTTTTGAAGGATCTGTTACTTTTCCCGTAACAGTGCGTTGAGCCATCAAAGCAAAACAAAAAAAGATGGACAAACCGCAAAGCAGTAATTTTTTTGACATATAGCAGCGTCGTTTAGTTAATAATAAACCGAAGTTAAAAGTATTTAGTTAACAAATGTTAAAAAAAAGTCAAAATCGGTTAATTTTTTTTACACAAAAAAAAATTTCGAATCAAATGTTAATTGTTAAAATGACATTTAAAAGTGAATATTACCATTTTTTATTGACCAAAACCTAAAAATTGACCCCTCTATTAGAGAATTTCAAAAGCAGGAAAGTATCAAAAAATTCTTTAATGAATTTTAAACCCCTTGTTGTGCTGAAATTGTAACCGGTGTATTTAGACCGTAATATTCACCTCAAATTTGCTGTAATTAAGCAGTATTAAAACAATCTTTCTATAAATAATTACATGAATACCTAACAACAATAAGCATCCAAAAAGAGCCGGGTTTTACTTAAGGGTAAATATTTATATACCATTCACCAAAAGGACATTTTGCTACTACAAAACTTTTTTATATTCAGCGTCTTTTGGTTTGACAAGGATCGTGCAGTTGCGGAGAATGTTTTAAACTAAATACCTGGGCCTAAAAATGACAATAATGATTTATTTTGCACGCATGAGTACAAAAAAAATTGGCATTTTAGGTGGAGGACAACTGGGGAGGATGCTACTGCAGGCTGCGGCCAATTATCCCGTAGATACTTTTGTAATGGAAAACGATGTCACCTGCCCTGCGGCGCATCTCTGCCACCAGTTTACCATAGGCGATATTACCCATTTTGATGACGTGTACAATTTCGGAAAAGGGCTGGATGCCATCACC
>JANYFI010000061.1 GCA_025362765.1 Ferruginibacter sp.
TGTTACTGATTTTTCAACAGGTAACAATGCATGCACAAGCGGGCAATCAAAAATTGATTCGTGTGTTGATTGTTGATGGCTACAGTAATCATGACTGGAAGCAAACCACTGCAATGGTAAAAGGTATCCTGAAAGAAAGTAAGCTTTTTAAAGTGGATGTTTCAACTGCCCCTGCAACAGTAAATAGGGATACGCTTAAAAACTGGAAACCCGATTTTGATAGTTATGATGTGGTAATTCAAAACACAAATAATATCCAGGACACCAATTTGAAATGGCCACGTAGGATAGAAGAAAAACTGGAACGATATGTTGCATCCGGAGGCGGATTGTATTTTCTTCATTCCTCCAACAATGCTTTTCCGCATTGGAAAGAATATGATGTGATGATGGGCCTGGGATGGCGTTCAAAACAAACAGGGTTTGCTGTTACAATTGATAGCACAAAAAAAATTATCCTCATTCCCCCGGGAGAAGGAAATGGCACCAGCCATGGAAATAGATTTGATGCGACAATACATATTTTAAGTCCTCATCCTATCAACAACAATTATCCCGCTGAGTGGGTAACTCCTTCTATGGAATTATATACTTATGCAAGAGGCCCTGCAAAAAACATGACGGTACTATCATATGCATTTGACAGTGCTACTCAAAAAAGCTGGCCTGTTGAATGGGTAGTTAAATATGGAAAAGGCCGGGTGTATAATTCAAGTATGGGCCATTTGTGGAAGGGGGACATATACCCCGTAAGCTATCGCTGTATTGGTTTTCAAACCACCATGATCAGGGCCGTTGAATGGCTGGCAACAGGTAAAGTAAGTTATCCTGTACCAGGGAAATTTCCCGGAAAAATCATCAGTATTCGGGATGAAACAGATATGCCTAAATAATATAAAACAAATGACCCTTAACAGACATTTGTAAATCCAGAATTTTTAACGCCCTGTGATAACTTCAGGATTCGCTTTTATCCAACTGAAAAAATGCTAAATAATCATTGGTGTTGAAAGCATCGATGAAAACTTTTTAATAGCTGCCAATGGACACCCGGTCGCCGGTTGAATGGTGATGAAAACGACCAGGGCCGGGCATGGAGATTTTCTTTTTGGAAACTGGGTATTGAAAAATGTACAATCTATAATTATGAATAAAATACCTGCTTTTTTGCTAATCGTCTGCTGCTTTATAAGTGGCTGCGACAACTCAAAAAAAACAACAGCAAGCAATGTTGATAGTGGCAACGTACTTCCAAATGAGGGCAAATTAATTGATGATAAACCTGTAGGAAAAGGTTGGGTAAATCTCATCAGTTCTTTAGACGACTGGAATGCAGAAAAGCCATACTGGTCATTAGAAAATGGGATATTGCATGGCGATTATAACGGCGGCGAATTTCATAATTATGCATATACAAAAACTACCTATACCAACTACGAGTTAAATGCAGTAGTCCGCATGAGTGGCAGGGAAGCTAACTCCGGTGTTTGCATCCGCATACAGCCTGTTAATGCGGATAATGTACCCGGCTACCAGGTTGATATGGGACCCGGTTACTGGGGCTGTCTTTGGGAAGAAAAGAGAGCAGGCATGGTGCAGCAATATCCAAAAGACCTGGCGGATAAACTGGTAAAAGCAAACGACTGGAATCACTATTACATCATTGCAAATGGCCATCATATACAAGCCTGGTTAAATGGGGTTAAAACAATTGATACGGTTCATACCGCAGGGTTTAGTGATGGCAAAATTGCTTTCCAGCTTTGCCATGGAGATAAGCATACCGTGGTGGATGTAAAAACGCTAAGTATAAAAATTATAAAGTAATACGGCCTGTTTATTTAATAATGGCAACGGTTAAAAATTTGCGCAACGAATTTCAAAAAAAAGATCATGAAAAAAACAGGGATGAAAAATAAATGGGTGTTCAATAATTTAAAAGGTTGGATACTTATGCTATTTATTGGGTTAACGATTGGCAGTGAAGCACAACCAGGACCGCCTAGTGGCCCGGTTGTTTTGGCAGCAGATGATACAGCAATGCTACAACATGCGCCCGAAGGCTTTGATAAAAAAAGAGAAAATATATAGCGTGGCAAAACTGATTCAGTTGAGTACGATTCAAAAACCGTAGGTAACAAAAGAAAATTACTTGTGTACACCCCACCAGGTTACTCACTTGTTAAAAAATACCGTGTATTGTATTTGCTGCATGGTATAGGCGGCAATGAAAAGGAATGGTATAAATGGGCGGAGCCAGATGTTATCCTTGATAATTTATATGCCGATAAAACTTGTTCCCATGATTGTGGTATTTCCAAATGGCCTTGCCATGAAAAATGATGCAGACACAGGAAACGTTTTTGCGCCGGAAAAAGTACAGGCCTTCGCCAATTTTGAAAAAGATTTACTCAACGATGTTATTCCATTTATAGAAGCAAACTATCCTGTCGTAAAACATCGTGAAAGCAGGGCGTTGGCTGGTTTTTCAATATGGTATGCAGATAGCAAAGACCTGTACAACTGGGAGGATAAAGGTTCAGCTATTTCAACAAAAGGAGAGGGGCCGAAAATATTTGCATGGAGGAAAAATATTTTATGATATTAGAGGCATGGAAAGGGCTGTCAATGTATTCATCCGACGATTTGTTAAACTGGGAAAAACAGCCCGATAATATTTTGGAAAAGCCTGGTAAGGGCACTGATGATCATGTAATGGGTGGACATTGCGATGTAGTAGTAAATGACGGGAAAGCCTATGTTTTTTATTTTGTTCACCCAGGAAGAAGGAAAGACAATCCTGCTCCACGAAACAGTTTTGAAGATAAACGAACGGTTATTCAATTAGCAGAATTGCATTATTTGAATGGAATAATAACCTGCGACAGAGATGAACCTGTTCATATTAATTAAAAGCCAGTAAACCAGATTAAGCTGGAAAAAACAATTAGTGCTTAATAATTGGTTTTATATTTACTTCGGCATAACACTATAACTACCTGACATCACATCAATGAAAAAGACTGTAACAATCATTATCTTATTAATCGTAAATTTTCTTCCAAATTGTATCGCACAGCAGTTAACCTGGAGCGAAGTATTACCAGGCATTTGGAAAGCTGTTGCAGGAAAACCTGAAGCATATAATTTATTAACCGCATCAGGCGCTCTGCCTAACAAATCGGCTATTGCAAGCATTGGAAAAGCAAGCTTCCCGTTTAATAAAATTGACATTGCTGCAAAAATAATTGACGGCAAAACTTACCTGCGTTTCCCGCTGGAAAAAGAAGAGCAGTTATACGGCTTTGGTTTAAATTTTCAAACCGTTCAACAGCGGGGAAGAATTATGCAATTGCATGTTGACCATTATGGAGGAAAAGACAATGGTCGTACACATGCCCCAACACCTTTTTATGTTTCATCAAACGGTTATGGAGTTTTTATTAATTCAGCAAGATACCTGCAGGTGTATGCAGGTACTGCTGTAAGAAAAGACAGCAAAAATAAACCTGCTGAGCAAGACCGGAACACTGATAAAAACTGGAATGCTCAACCATATTCAGATGCTGTAGAAATATTGGTACCTGCTGCCGGTGCTGAGGTGTATGTGTTTGCGGGACCTTCGATGCTGGATGCAGTAAGAAGATTTAATTTATTTAATGGCGGTGGTTGTTTGCCACCACGGTGGGGGCTGGGTTTTACGCAAAGAGTAAAATCTTTGTACAACGAAGATGAAGTAAAAAAAGAAGCGGATGATTTTGAAAAAAATGGTTACCCATTG
>JANYFI010000237.1 GCA_025362765.1 Ferruginibacter sp.
TACACAAAACTGGAAGGTATTACCGGGCAAAACTGCCGATGTAAAAGGTAGTTACAATTCACCTGCCGGCACTATTAATGCGCCCATCTTTAATGAAATAACACTCAAGAATGTGTACCGTGGCATTGATCTGCGGCTATACTCTGGCCAAAATGGGGCACTTGAATTTGACTGGCTGGTAGCGAAAGGTGAAGCATACAAAAAAATAAAAATGAATTTTAACGGGCAGGATAGCATTACATTGAATAAAAATGGAAACCTTGTCATCAATCTGAAGCAGGATGATATGGAAATTGTTATTCCCGAAACTTATCAAATGATTGACGGGCACAAAAAACTTTTTTCAACAGGTATGACTGTAGCCGGAGATAAAAATACCATGCAGTATGAGATTGCGGGTAACATTACACCCGGCCTTCCGTTGGTAATAGATCCCGTAATGCTATGGTCAACTTATCTTCATAACAACACCAGTACGTTTGATGAATACCTGTACACGATTGCTGTAAACGCAGCCAGTGAAGTATATGCCTGCGGATTTACCAATGAATCTATCAGCACCGGCTATATGAGTAGCGTGGCTCCTGGATATTTAAGTACGTATAACTATAACCTCAATGGTTCAGGAGATCAGCAATCCGTAATTTTATACCGCCTAAATCCAAAAGGTACCGCTATTACGGCATGGACCTATACAGGACAAACTACCAATATTCCGGTAGCCCTGGGTATTTTTCCCAACAACAGAATATTGGTAGTTTATCAACAGGATACCGTACAGATTTTTTCTGCCGACCTAACTACACGCTATTTCAATAATTTGGTGGCAGGTAATGGCGGCAACATTAACTACCAGTCACAGGCTATTATTGACAATGATGTATTTTACGTAGGCGGTGTAACCTCTACGCCATTGCCTTCTTCACTAATACCATCTAATGCACCCGACCATACTA
This sequence comes from Ferruginibacter sp., assembly GCA_025362765.1. Taxonomy (GTDB): domain Bacteria; phylum Bacteroidota; class Bacteroidia; order Chitinophagales; family Chitinophagaceae; genus Ferruginibacter. The sequence continues at coordinate 957 of JANYFI010000237.1, forward strand.
TCGCCTCCAAAGAGGGTTTAATTTTACGAATTAAAAACGCCAGTACAAGTCCTGTTGCGGAGTGGGGCACCTATGTTGGCGGTACCGCAGCGGAATCTTTTACAGCTATTGCGGCTACACCGGATAAAACAAAACTGGCTTTTGCAGTACATGTAAACGGAAGCGGTACTTTTTATCCCGGCTTGGTAAACGCTGTCGACAATACCATAGCAGGCTCCGAATTACTGATAGGTGTATTGGCCGTAGGCAAACCTACCGCCTTCTCCGTATTTTCTTACCTGGGGGGAAGTGGTGATGAGGGAACCGTAGCTAAAGAAACAAATGCTGCACTGGTAGCTGCTGACAACAATTATTTTTATGTGGCCGGCAATACAACGTCCTCCGATCTTCCCGGAACGTCCGGATCTGCGCAACCGGCTCACGGGGCCAACCTTAGTTCACCAGATCAGTTTTTATCACAAATTCCTTTAAATGGCAGTGCGGGTTCGGGCTTCATTACTACTTACAACGGAGGAGATGCCGACGACATCGTAGGTGGCCTTGTAATAGATCTTCGTACCCATGTTGTACTGCTGTTTGGCACTTCCGCTTCTACTAATTTCCCGGTGTACAATGCCTCCTTATACAGCCCGTTTTACCAGGGTGTACATGGCAATACAACCAACGGGCCACTGGATATTACCTATACTGTATTTGCCAACGGCCTTGCGACGAGAAAATTTTCCACCTTTATTGGCGGCGATTTTAATGACTATCTCGGCAGTACGGGAAAGTTGCAGGGAACAGGACATTTTCAATACAATCCTACCAACGGGTTTACCTATATTGGCACCACGATTCACTCCGACCAAACCACCATCCCTCCTCAATGGATGACGAGCATTCCCGGCTTTGACAAGAGTATTCCACCCGCCACTTTAAGCAAAGACAGTCATTTTATTTTTGCGATGAGTCCTAACACGCTTGATTTTGGCGATGCGCCCGCCAGTTACGATGCAGGCACACCCGCCAGCTCAGCTGTATCTTTTTTTGACTTGCGTATTGGCAACGAACTGGATGCGGAAGATACTCCCAATAATTCTGTTTTAGCAGATGGAGATGACAATCAAAATTCCGGTTCCATAGATGATGAAGATGGGGTAGCCTCTTTGGCTACGGTTGCGCCTGGAGCTACAAGTTATTCAGTTACTGTATCTGTGTTTAACAATACCGGAGCAGACGTAAAACTCTGCGGCTGGATTGATACCAATGGAAACGGCGTTTTTGATGCCAGTGAATATGCATCAGTAAATGTGCCCAACAATGCGGCCCAGCAGTTTGTGGTGCTGAATTTCACCGGTCTTCCACCGTTCACCAGTATAACAGGATATAGCTATCTCCGGCTACGCCTTTCGAATATTGCCATGGGGCCAACAAATGCTACCGGAGATTTTGGAAAGGGAGAAGTAGAGGACTATATGATATTGCAAAACCTGATATTGCCTGTATTAATAGAAAAATTTATCGCCGTTCCGCAGGAAGACAATGTTTTGCTACACTGGGTTAAAGGTAAAGGAGCCAGCGTACAGCAATTCGATGTGCAATATGGCATTACCAGCACTATATTCAATACCATCGCCAGCGTAGCCGGAACAGAAAAAACTGACTATACCTGGTTGCACACTTCACCTGAAACAGGGTATAATTATTACAGGTTGAAAATTATTTTAACTGATGGAAACATTCAATATAGTACTGTTCAACAGGTAAATTTTGGCAAAAACGCGGCGGCGTATGTTTATCCAAATCCGGCTGTTAATACGATTAGTATTATCTGCACGACTGATATGATAAATAAAACCGGTAACATTAGTTTTGTAGCTATGGATGGAAAAGTGTTAAGCCAGCAAAAAATCACTTCATTTAACAGGGTGGAAACAATAGATGTCAGCCGGTTTCCACAGGCCCAATACCTTTTAAAAATTACTTGCGGTAAAAAAGTGGTGGTTAAAAAAATAACAATTGCAGAACATTGATGAGCTGATCAAATTATCCGGCATATTCTAAGCCAAAAAAATGCGTAACATCCACTTCAAATAAAATGACTATATTAACGTTCATTTTATTTTAAGGTGTATGAAAAAAATTATTGGATTGGCCATTTGCTGGCTTTATATTTTGTCTGCAACGGCCCAAAAAAACCTCAGCCAAACAGGGCAGCCCGACCCTTCGAAAAAAACATTGATTGTTGAAACAGCTTGTGGTGAGTGCAAACTTGGCCTAAAAGGTAAAAGCTGCGACCTCGCTGTACGCATTGATGGCAAAGCTTATTTTGTAGATGGTGCACAAATAGATTCTTTTGGCGATGCGCATGCCAGCGACGGTTTTTGCGAGGCCATCCGCAAGGCTGAATTGCAGGGAACAATTGTGGGTGACCGGTTTAAAGCGACTTATTTTAAATTACTTTCTTCCAATAAAAAAACTACCGGTAAACCAGCAGCGGCAAAAAAAAAGCACGTCGCATAAAGAAGTGTAGGACGCAAAACCAAATTGCCTGCAATGTCTTTTTTTATAATTTATACCTTTCAACCTGCCATTTCATTCTTCCATCTTTAATAAAAAAAATATGCAATCCCGTCGTGACTTTATCCAAAAAATAACCGGCTCTTTAATTGCGCTTCAGGTATCTCCTATGCTTGTAGCCGCCAGTGGTAATAACCCGTCATCACCTTATGACGGCCCGGTTTTACGGGTTGCCATTATGGGGTTGGGCAGCTACGGCACCCGGGTGGCAGAAGCCATGAAAGATTGCAAGAAAGCCAAACTGGTAGGCGTTATCAGCGGAACGCCGTCTAAAATAAAAGACTGGCAGACGAAATACAACATACCTGAAAAAAATTGTTATAACTACCAAAATTTCGACCAGGTAAAAAAC
>JANYFI010000242.1 GCA_025362765.1 Ferruginibacter sp.
TTTTTTTACCCGGCGCCCATCTTCGTTAAATAAAACAAGGTCTGTGTTATTTGGCAGTGTAGGCGAACCTCCGCTGTAGCTGCCTTTAAAGGTACCATCATTATTAAAATTAGGGTTGCGGAAACTTGCATTTAAGTACAACGGCTTATCAACCCTTAGCCCATAAGTTAATTTAAAACGGTTGTTTACCTGCCATTCATCCTGTGCATAAAAACTTAATTGGGCTACTGTTAAATAGTAGTAAGTCCATTGATCGGCAGCCGCCCTTTTTTTGGCATAGTTAACATCCACATCTAGTGGGTAAGCACCAAAAACTACATTGCCGCTTACTGGTACGCTATCTTTAAATGTTTGAATATCTATGTTATTAAAAACAGAAGGGCCATAACCCTGCAGGTTAAACGAATTGGCAAACTTAAAAGATTCGTAAGAGCCACCCAGGGTGATTGTATGGTTCTTTTTATATAAAGTAAAATCGTTGGTAGCTTGAAACGCATCCTGGTTAAGTACATTGTTTATGGAGAAAGGCTCATGGCCTGCAATGATATAACTGGTGCCATATTTAGAAATATTCACTACCGGAAATGGAGTTGAAAATGGGTTGCGCCTATCCCTGAACGAAGTGTACACCAACCTTAATTTATTAGCTGCGCTGCTACTGAAATTAGATTTTAATTCTGTACTGAATGAATGTAGCTTATTAGTTATCTGATAACCGGAATTCTTGAACTGCAAGGTAGAATAATCAGGGCCACGGCTATAGATAGCGCTTGGATGCGCTGGTTTATCCTTAGATGCTTCCAAGCCATTATAAGTAAACGAAAGCTTGTGTACGGTGTTAATATTCCAATCCATTTTGTACAGCCATTTGTAATTTGTTTGCTTTAAGGTAAAATCCTGGTAAGGGCCGGTTTCATATCCAAATTTAGTGCGCAAAATATTGCTTACCGCTAGCAAGTCAGACTCTAAAACTCTTGATGTATTGGAGTTGCCAACATTGCCTGCGTTTTGAGCAACATAACTACTGGCGGCATCTTTTCTTTGTTCTGTTTCGAAACTTATAAAATAATATAGCTTATTTTTTTTTAAGGCACCTCCTAAAGTAAAGCCTGCCTGCAACTGGCTAAGGGCAGAAATTTCTTGTTTGGTGCCATCTACCGTTTTACCCGTAAGCCCTTTATTTCTATAAAAAGCATATACGGTACCGCTGGTTTTGTTAGTGCCAGATTTGGTGACGGTGTTTACGCCGGCGCCTGTAAAGCCCGCCTGTGTTACATCGTAGGGCGCAATGTTAACTTGTATCTGGTCAATAGCATCCAGCGATATTGGCTGTGCGCCTGTTTGCCCGCCCGGCGTTGGCGCATCTAACCCAAAGGGATTGTTGAACACGGCGCCATCTAAAGAAAAGTTATTGTATTGCCCGTTGCGGCCGGCAAAAGAAATACCATTATAGGTGGCAGATGCAGAAGGTGTCAGCCGCAAATAATCATCTGCGGAGCGGGAAATAGTTGGTAATGCCCTTAATAATTTATTGCTGATATTGGTAGAAGCACCCGTGCGGCGGTCATCAAATATTTTTGAAGAAGCAGTAACTATTACGGCGCTTAATTCCTTAGAGGTTTCTGTTAGAGAAAAATTGAGCGTATTATTTAGCCCTAGGTCTAAAAAAATATTATCTAATATAGATGGGCGAAAGCCGATTGAAGTTACCGTAACCGTGTACGGGCCGCCTACCCTAAGGTTAGGCACAGTAAAACGCCCATCAGATAGGGTCGCTACGGTTTGTTTAATACCGGCATCTGGGTAAGCAACAATAACTGTTGCCCCAACTACTGGTTTTAATGCTAAGCTTTTAACTACGCCCGAAATAGTGGCAGTAGTTACTTGTGCAGCGGCATTTGTTATTAAAAAAAAGGTAAGCGCAGAGCTGGCTACTGTTTTCAGCAACAAGGATTTTATCATGTTATTAGTTTTGGTACTTCAAAAGTAACAAGGAAATGCCAT
>JANYFI010000149.1 GCA_025362765.1 Ferruginibacter sp.
GGTTACGGCGAATCAAAACCAGTAGTACCAAACGATACAGACGAAAACCGGCAATTGAACAGGATCCGGCTTATTGGCTGATAGATTTTTTTTAATAGATAATTGGGTAATGGATAATTGATAATGTAATAGCCACACTCCAACAGTAGGTTGATTACTTATCGCTTTTAAAATTCACGATTCACCGTTCACAACTCACCATTCTCAGCCACCACTTAGTTTTTCAAAATGGTAAACTCCACCCTCCTGTTCAATTGCCGGTTTTCGTCTGTATCGTTTGGTACTACTGGTTTTGATTCGCCGTAACCATGTGACACAATTCTGTGGGCGGCTATGCCTTTGGATACAATATACTCCACCACTGATTTGGCCCTGTTATCACTCAACTTAAGATTGTATTCATCCGAACCACGGCTGTCGGTATGTGCGCTCATTTCAATTTCTATTGCGGGATTTTCGTTCAGCATTTTAACCACCCTGTCCAGCTCAACAAAAGATTCCGGTCTTAAATCCCATTTATCAAAATCAAAATACACATTGTTTAACCTCACCACCGCACCCACTTCAATCGGCACCAGGTAAAGGTCTTTATGAATTTCTTTATAGCCTTTTTTTATCAATGAGTCAAGATTCAGGTTTTCTGAAATCGCAAAAAAATGATCTGCCTGCGCCCTTATCAAATAATTTTTATCATAAGGCAATACCATTTTAAACGCACCGTCGGCAGCATTACTGATACCATTGCCGGCCACTGTTCCATCCGGCAATGTTTCATACACAAGTGAGGCACTTAAAGGCTTGAGTGTTTTTTTATTGTACACGTTTCCGCTCACCAGTATTACCGGATCAGGCTTTTCTCTTTCCAGCAATTTAATACGTACAATATCGCTCTGGCCATAACTATGTAAATCAGAACTCATGTAGGCATATTCACCACCGGCATCCATGGTAAAAAAAGTATCCATATCTTCTGTGTTAATCGGGCTGCCGAGATTTACAGGGTCGCTCCATTTTTGCCAGGTATCATCCAGTCTCCTGCTCATCCAAATATCCATATAGCCAAGACCTCCTGGCCGGTTACTGCTAAAATATAAGGTGACGCCATCTGGCGCCAGGTAAGGAGTGGTTTGATTAAATTTCTTAAGATTGATTTTTTTGCCCAAATTTCTGGGCTCCGACCAGGTACTGTCATTTTGTATAAAACTTACATACAGCTCATTATTCAGGCCACCACTTTCTTCAGACATATAAAACAGCAAGGTGCGTCCGTTGTTACCCATCACCGCACCATTTTGACGCCCCCGGTCATATTTCGCATAGTTTCTTATCCGTAACATTTCAGGTTTGCTCCACAATCCGTCTTCATTCAGGTGACACATGCTAAGGCCATTGCTTAAGTAATCTCCGTGTATAAAGGCATTGCGAATCAATATTTGATTATTGTCCGGAGAAATCCAAAATACGGCATTGTAATAATAGGTATTTAAAGGATAACCCAAATGCACGGCAGGGCTCCACCTGTCAAGACTATCTTTTTCTGAAAACCAGATATCCTGCGAATTAGGCACTTCATTTACTTTCGTATTTTCCGGGTGGTTTTGGCAGATAAAAAATAACAACTTCCCGTCGGCGGAAATAGTTGGTCTTAATTCAGGTAAATCCGTGTTGATATTGGTGCCGAGATTCTCTACTTTAAGAATTGTTTCAGGGGTGATGAGCAGGTTTTTTTTAACAGAAAGCACACCGGCAGAATCGCTGTACACTAAAGGCTGGGCAACGATCAATTGCATGCAGGAAAATACAATCGCAAAAAGTATAATTTTTCTCACGGGTAAGGGATTTGTTGTAGAACGAAAAAATCCGCTTAATATTTTAAATGAAACTGCACTAAAATTACCGCCGCTTTGCTATAAAAAATAAACAGGGTAATTGATGAAAGGTGGCCAATGCAAAGAGCCACCCTTTCGGATAGCTCCCGCAGTAAATGTTTATAGAAAGCCCCGGAAAACTATTTGTTAAAACCCACTGTTCTCTTTTTGTTAATGTTTAAACTGAAAATTAAATGAAATAATGTTTGCGTTTAAATCAGTTGTTTGCGTATAATGACCGTATCTTATTTCCAGCGAACTGATAGCAGACTTCCATAAACCACCTGGCGGCGCAATGTGAACGCCTACGCCATAATAGGCACTGTTAAATGCTGAATAAGCGTAGTTACTGGTATAGTAGGCATCATTCACCTTATGCGACTGGTAGGATGCAAAATAGGTAGATGCTGTCTGGGTATAATATCGGTAAAAAGGTGATACGGAAAAAAACGGCGTCACTTTTACGGGTATTTCAACACTGGCCGTATGGGCTTTAATTCCCCAGTCATCGGTAAAATAGCGATAATAACTCCTGATAATAACTTTATCGCCGGCAAAATAATTGAACCTGAAACCAATAGGAAGTTTATAGCGCTGTATGGGCAAATTCTCCACGTGTACGCTTCCGTCTGTAAAATAAACGCGATGAAAAGGCAATTGTAAATAACCGTTTTGCCCCACCACGTCCATTAATAAAGCGGCCTGCATATTTTTATTGATTACCTGAGTATAAGCCAGTGAACCTGTGTAAGTATATCTTGGTGAAGTTGGAATACGGGCTTTTTCTCCGCCGCTGGTATAACTGCTGGTGTTACCGCTTGCTGAAGTAACAGTAGTAGTGGTAGGCGCCGCCGCAACAGGTATTAATTCAGAAGGATAAATCAGCTTCACCACGTCAAAATAAGCACTGGCTTTTCCGCTGATTTCGCCTCCCTTTCCCACTTTGCGTGCATATTCTCCATCCAGCGCAAAGGAGTGATAATTGTATTCAGCAGAATAATAGACACCAAAACCAACGCTGGTTCCTTTTTTATTTTCTACTGCGAAATTAATGGATGGATACACCCGGCTTCCGCCGGTTTTTGACGCACCGGTTTTATTAACGTAGGCTGATGAAGCCGAAGTGTGGTGGTCGATTCCGAGCCCTGTGGTGAGTGTATATTTGTGCCCGGTAATATCTGCGCCGGTAAACTTTAAATCAAGCCCAAAAGAAAGATCGGTCACCTTTTCTGTTCCGGTGCCACCAGTAACAGCACTGTGGTTTCCATCCTGGTTATAATAACTGGTAACAATATTTGTCTCTTCCAGGTGAAGCGGCTTAT
>JANYFI010000166.1 GCA_025362765.1 Ferruginibacter sp.
GCACCTTTTACTTTAATGCTACCCTATGCTAATCTATTCTGGACGGGCGTGCTGGCCGTAATTATTGGTATCATTATCGCTTCTGCATTTTCAGCCATTCTGGTATATGCAACCGATTTGGTTCCCGGTAAAGTAGGCATGATTGCAGGATTGTTTTTTGGACTGGCCTTTGGAATGGGTGGTATTGGCTCTGCGGTACTTGGCAGCCTGGCAGATCATACCAGCATAGGGTATGTATACAAAGTCTGTTCCTTTCTGCCGCTTATAGGAATTACGGCAGGTTTACTGCCGAGTATACGACCGAAGCTTAACAATGCGTAGTTGCAAAATTTTCGACAATTCAGCCTGATTATAAATATGATTTGCATAGACGCCGTTTCTTTGTCTTTATCAGCCGGAGTATTGTAAATTGCAAGAACATTTTAAAGCGCAAGACTGTTTTAAGCAAAATGATACAATGAAAAAATATATACTGATCATCCTGGTAGCATTATCTGCCTGTAATCAAAAAAAATCCAATATTCCCGTAGTTGGTTTTGTGGATGCTTTCCAGGATAACACCATCCAACAGGCTAAAACCGGGTTTATAGATGCCCTACAAAAAAATGGCTTCGATGAAAAAAAAGGCAATGTGAAAATTGTGTACCGCAATGCCCAGGGCGATATCCCCACACTCACTCAAATCGTGAACTATTTTATTTCTGAGAACGTAACATTGATCGCCGCTAACGCATCTTTACCTGCCATTACCGCCATTCAAAAAACAAAAACAATTCCTATTTTTATGATGGTGGCGCCTACGCCTGCTTTAATGAAAGTGCAGAATGATAAAGGTGAAGCGCCGGCAAATTTGTTTGGTGTGGCAGATGACCTTGGATATATTGACACTTCCTTCCTGCTGATACCAGCCATCGTTCATCCCAAAGGCGCTTCAATAAAAGTGGGAATGATTTTTAACCAGGCGGAACCTCAATCAGTGGAAGCCATTCAAAGAATACAGCAACTGGCGCAAAAAAATAATATTACACTTGTCTCCCTGCCTGTGAATACTTCCGCCGATGCACAACTGGTGACGGCTGCATTGTTGAATAAAAATATTGACGCTTTTTTTGCCAATCCCGATAACATCGTTTTTGCTTCTTTTGAATCCATTGCCAAATTGTGCAACCAGGCCAAAGTGCCCATCTTTACAAGCGAAGCAGGGTTGGTAGCACGGGGTGCGCTGGCGGCCTATGGTGCAGATATTTATCAGTGGGGCTACCAGGCTGGAGAGCAGGCGGCAGCGTATTTAAAAGCCGGCAATACCGCCAACCTAAAATGGGAAATGGTAAAAATCCGGAAAAAAGTTTTTAACCCAGCCGTAGCAAAAAATTATGGATTCACCCTACCTTCCACTTTTGAACCTATCACACCATAATGGAGTTTTATTTACAGGCTTTGCAATTGTCTCTTTGTCTCGCATCCATGTGCATGGGGGTGTTTATTTCCATGAAAATTTTTAATATTCCTGACATTACAACAGACGGTAGTTATACCCTTGGAGCCGCCGTTACCGCGGTACTTTTATCCCATCATTATTCTATGGTAATTGTAGTGCTGGCAAGTATTATCATGGGAGCAGTGGCGGGCATGCTGACCGGATTAATTCATACCAAATTAAAAATTGACGCCCTCCTCGCCGGCATATTGGTGATGACAGGATTGTATTCCGTTAACCTGGTGATACTAGGCCGGTCAAATGTTCCATTGATCGGTATCGCATCCATCTTTAGCGGGTTCAAATTTTTTACCAACGAAACTTATAACAATCTCGTCATCGCCTGTATCGTCATCAGCGGGCTGTTCCTCCTTATCAGGTATATTTTAAAAACGGATTTTGGTATCGCCATGAGGGCTACCGGCAATAGTGAAACAATGACCAGGGCACTTGGCATCAATAACGATAAAATGAAAATTATCGGGCTTGCCATCGCCAATGCATTAACAGCGCTGAGCGGATGCCTGGTGGCCCAATACCAAAACTTTGCGGATATTAATATGGGTATCGGTATCGTAATCACGGGCCTGGGATCGGTGTTAATAGCCAATGCGCTTAAAAACTGGTTCAAGGTAAAATCTATTGCTGCCACGCTTTTACTAGTCATCGCCGGCAGCCTTGTTTTTCAAATGGTACTGGCTGTTACGCTGGCATCAGGTGTGGATCCCAACTTATTGAAGCTGGTAACGGCCGTTTTTGTTTTGTTGATTGTAGCACTGCCGGTGATGAGTAACCGGTTGAAAAATAAATAAATGATTTCATTACAACATATCAGCAAAGTTTACAACAAAGGAGAAGTGAATGAGGTAACCGCACTCCGGAATATTGACCTTGAAATAAATAAGGGTGAATATGTTATCATCATAGGAGCCAATGGTTCCGGAAAAACAACCCTGCTGAATATGTTGTCAGGGGCGGAAAAACCAACCACCGGAAAAGTGGTGATCAATGGAGAAGAGGTGACCCGTTATGAAGAATACAAAAGAAGTAAATGGATCGCAAGGGTATTTCAAAATCCGTATACCGGTACTGCATCAGACCTTAGTATTTTAGACAACTTCAGGCTGGCAGCTTTAAGAACCCGGCAAAAAAAACTAGTGGTGGGCATTGATGCTGCCTTTCGGAAAAAAGTAAAGGATATGATCGCCCGGCTGGGAATGGGATTGGAAAATAAGATCAATCAACCAATGGGAAGCCTTTCAGGCGGCCAACGGCAAGCCTTAACGTTGCTAATGAGTGTGATGGATGAAGCCAGCATCCTGTTACTGGATGAGCCTACCGCTGCACTGGATCCAAAATCTGCCGCTTTAATTTTAAACCTTGCCGATGAATTGATAAAGGAATTTCAGCTCACTGCTTTATGCATTACCCACAACTTAAAAGATGCCCGGCAATATGGCACCCGTCTGCTCCAATTCCAGGAAGGCTCCTTGTTAAGAGACTTAAACAAAGCGGAAAAATCTGCCCTTCAGTTGCAGGATATGTTTCAGTGGTTTGAATAAGAGGAAGAAAATGCAGCACATGCTCCAAATAATTTCTCAAAGTTGAACAGGCACTTAAATTTGCAACTTAAAAAGATTAAAAAAGTCAATGCAACCATTTTGCAGTTTTCAATGTCAGCAAAATAAATTGAATGCTATGCGCCCGATTGGTTTATTTGTGATACTTAGCTCAGCCATTGTTTCCTGCGTAAAAGATACCCCTGTAAAGACACAAACCCTTTTGCCATGTGACCTGGTACAAACGCTTGACTCTACTGCCATTTTTGCGAAACTGGCAGGAACGTGGATTTGGAAAAAGCAATCCATTCCTTATACCAACAGCTACAAATATGCCGACAAAATTATAAAAGTTACCTTCAACACCGATTCAACGTTTACCCTTGCCGATAGCGCAACTGTCCTTGATCAGGGCTCGTGGAAATTGATATTCTATGGCGAAAAAAACTATAGTCTGCAGACAGATTCTTATAACAACTATATCGGCGGCGCAATATATTTTTGCGATAACCAGGTGCTTTTTATGGCCAGCATATACGATGGAACGGACAATGTATTTGAAAAGATTAACTGAACAAAGTAATTAATTCCTGCAGCTAAAATGTCGTTCCCGAAAAGATTTTCACCATCCGGTGTACCTATCGGGAATATTTTTCCAAAGAGTTTACACCTTTTTTAAAAGGTGTAAACTCTTTGGAAAAAACTATCGCTTCTTCATCACCAACGCAGTCCTGTTGGTAATATACACACTGATCATTTGATTATCATCTGTCGGATATTCAATGGAGTCATCTATGCGGTTAAATCCACCGAATTCATTGCTGTCTGAGTCCAGGATAATCTGGTACGAACCTTTTTCGGGCGCCCGGAACTGGTAGCCAAAAATAGAATTGGCCGGACTGAAATTGAAAATGAAAATAAGGTTACCCCGCTCAAAAATGATGACGTTGTTGTCACCATCCAGGTGCAACTGATTGGCATTGCCGGAAGCGAGTATTTTATTTGCCTTAATGGTATTAATCATTGCTTTATCCCAAAACGCAAGGAACTGATATTTGAGCCCTTTGTTATCCGCCAGCGACCATTGCCTTCTTGCATAATAATGGCTCCAGTTATTTCCTTCTCTCGGAAAATCAACCCACTCCGGATGGCCAAATTCGTTGCCAATAAAATTAAGATAGGCTTCCCCACCAAGACTAATTGTAAACAGCCGGATCAATTTATGCAATGCGATGCCTCGGTCAACCACCAGGTTATGATCGTCCACCTTCATATGGAAATACATTTCCTTATCCATCAGCCAAAAGGCAATCGTCTTGTCGCCTACCAGCGCCTGGTCATGCGATTCTGCGTAAGCGATTGTTTTTTCTTTATACCTGCGGTTACCCAATACACTCCACAATTCATTTAAATCCCATGCTTCATCAGGGGTATGCTTTAATAATTTAATCCAGTAATCTGGTATCCCCATCCCAAGCCTGAAATCAAAACCAATACCACCCTCCTGTTGTTTTCTGCATAAGCCCGGCATACCGCTTACATCCTCGGCTATAGAAATAGCATTGTTTTTAAACTGATGAATTACTTCATTTGCCAGTTGCATATAAGTAACGGCATCCCAATCTACCCCTTCTTTAAAATATTTATCATAGTGATCAAAAGAAGTATTACCGTGATGCAAATAAAGCATCGACGTTACACCATCAAAGCGGTATCCGTCGAAGTGAAACTCCTCCAGCCAATACCTGACGTTGGACAGCAGGAATTTTTTCACTTCCCATTTGCCATAATCAAATAATTTAGAATCCCACCCTTCATGATAGCCTCTTGTGCCGGGATGAAAATACTGATGATCCGTACCATCAAATTCGCTCAATCCTTCCGCCAGGTTTTTTACGGCATGAGAATGTACC
>JANYFI010000191.1 GCA_025362765.1 Ferruginibacter sp.
AATTCGTTGCTGCGCAAGGCGGTGATAAAGTAGACCAGGCTTTTTTGTATGCGCATAAGCTGCAGCAGTTCTTCGTTGCGGTGGGCGACATATAATTTTTGTTCCAGCGTATTCCGACGCAGATTAATCTCCTTTAAATAATCCTGGAAATTAGTGGTTACTTTTTCAAATATTTTCAACACCATCATGTTCTTTTTATCCATGCTCCGGTTTTGAAAAGTATTCAGGAATTTTTTGATGGCTTCATTTTCAAATGAGTTAACAGTAACAATCTGGTTGTGCGTTAAAATGATGCAAATGGGGATCGTAATATAAAAGGCATCGCTTTCATTAAAAGAGTTGTTTTCGGCGGGTGTTTTTATCACCACCAGTTTTACATTATCGTCAATTTCATAGCGGCTGCGTTCATCAATATCCAGCGAATCCGTTAAAAAATCAACAGGTATTTCCAGTGTTTGGCTTAACTCATTAAATTCTTCCTGTTTTAATGGGGGCAGTACATTTACCCAGGTATCCTTTTCAGGTTTATCCACCGCAATGGTTTGGTGCTGGATGTTTTTAAAATACTGTATCAAGAATGGCTGATTTAAGGATGTCTAATGTTTGATGTCTGATATTTGGTGTGTGTGTTGTAGGAATGGTCGATTGGAAAATTTTGCCTTCCGCTTACTGATTCAATTCAGCGCAGACAGTAGCGCCACGAAGAAATTTTTAATTCTTAATTATCAATTCTTAATTAAATCTCGATAGTTCCTTTAAACACAAATTCAGCCGGGCCACACAGCCAGATATTTTCGAAATGGTCGTCATCCACCTTATCAAATTCAACGCTTAACCGGCCACCGGGTGTTTTTACATCTACCGTATTAAAGCCGCTTTGGTTATGGGCGCTTAATAAAGCAGCCGCCGTTACACCTGTGCCACAACTCAGTGTTTCAGCTTCAACCCCTCTTTCGTACGTGCGTACAAAAATGGAATCCTCGGTAAGTGTTTCCACAAAATTTACATTAATGCCTTCTTCTGCAAAAGTTTTGCTGTAGCGGATATCAGCGGCTGTTGCCGGTACATCTATGTCTGCTACATTGTCTGAAAACTTTACAAAATGCGGAGAACCTGTATTGATGACAGTATGATGTGTATGATAATCGACCGAGCTGACATCCTGCATTTTTAAATTTACGGTGCCATCACTGTCAATTTCAGCTTCGTGTGGCCCGTCGATGGCAATAAAATGGTACATACTTTTGTGAATGCCCTGGTGGTAAGCAAATTTTACAAGGCATCTGCCACCATTACCACACATGGTACTTTGGTTGCCATCTGAGTTATAATAAATCATTTCAAAATCGTACCCGTCTTTTTTGCCCAGTAACATTAATCCGTCGGCGCCAATACCAAAATGCCTGTCACAGATAAGTTTAATCTGTTTAGTAGTTAACGGGGTGGCTGCAACATGGTAGTTATCGATAATTACAAAATCATTTCCTGTGCCCTGGTATTTAAAAAAGTCTATAGTCATTTTTTTATGCTTGTTTGTGTAAAGATGTCAATTATCAGCCAATTCAGTTGCTATAATTTCCAGCGCATGTTTTATTAAGTTTTCAACAGCCAGGCCGCCATCGGCAGAAAACTCTTTGGTAATGCGGTTGGCGACAATCGCATTCAGGCTAAGGCAGTGATGGCCTAATGCAGTACCCAGGCCGTAAATGGCAGACGTTTCCATTTCAAAATTAGTAATGCGGTGAGTGCCAAACTGAAAGCTGGTCAGTTGGTCAATCAGTTGAGGGTAGGCGAGACCCAGCCGCAGTATTCTGCCCTGCGGCGCATAAAAACCAGGACAGGTAACGGTAATGCCCTGGTGAAAATTATTGGTAAAATGTTTAAGCAATTGCACGCTGGCCATAAAAATATAGGGGGCTATATTGCCGGAGTGCAGTTGTGTATGTGTATTAAAAGCCTGTATCAGTTGTATATCGGCATCATTGCTCTGGGTTCGGTAAAAATTAATCATATTATCCAGGCCAAGGCCATGGGTACCCGCCACAAAGCTATCCACCGGGATGTCTTTTTGTAATGAACCAGACGTGCCTAACCGGATGATGTTTAAAGACCGGAGTTCCTCGTTGATGGTACGGGTGTCAAAATTAATATTCACCAATGCGTCCAGTTCGTTCAGTACAATATCAATGTTATCGGGCCCAATGCCGGTGCTTACGCAGGTAAGCTTTTTTTTACCGATGTAGCCGGTGTGGGATATAAATTCCCTGTGTTCGTTTTTATAGTCAATGCGGTCAAAATATTTACTTACTTCCTTTACCCTGCCGGGATCGCCCACTGTAATAATAGTAGACGCGATTTCTTCCGGGCGGCAGTTAAGGTGGTAAATAGCGCCCCTGTTATTGATAATTAATTCAGATTCTGCTATGCGGTTACTCATATATAAAATTTGAATGCCGAATTTCGGTTATACTAATTAGATTTTATAAAATAAAAATCCCCTATATTTGCCCTCTCAAAAAAAGGGTCCTGTGGCCGAGTGGTTAGGCAAAGCTCTGCAAAAGCTTCTACAGCAGTTCGAATCTGCTCGGGACCTCCAGCCAATAAAAATGTAAAAGTCGCTTTCGTAGCGGCTTTTGTCGTTTTAAGCATTGAAACAGCGGGTTGTTTAAAAATTTAGTTTTGGGAGCAGGGACTGCATTCGTCCATTGTGATTTTTTTCATTGCCATAAGAATATTGTGAACCACGAATGAAGGTGAGGAAAAATGATTTCTGCATACTGGTATTAAAATATACTAATGATTATCCGCAATTAGGTGCAAGGTTTGAACCACGAAGTGGAAATAGCCGCCAGGATTAACCTGTCAAACAATTTTATCCCAAAGAACCTCCTGTTGAACTTGTAGCAAAACTCGTTTAGATAATTTTGCATGTACT
>JANYFI010000209.1 GCA_025362765.1 Ferruginibacter sp.
CAACGTCCTCGGCTCTGCTTCAATGCTTTTTGAGAGACGTTGCTGGCAACAAGTCGTATCTGTGGTAGTACTTTTATTGACTGTAGATTTTTATCTTTTGCACGGATACATTTCTCTGATAAAAAATACTCCGTCAAAAACTTTTGTCCAGTCTTTTTCAAATGCAGAATTATGTCCCAGTCCTTTCAAATAAAAATCTTGTGATTTGTCAGGATTTTTTGAATTGTAAGTTTTAAAATCAACAAAAGAATAACTGTACAATTTATATATCCAGTTTTCAAGGCCATTTGGTTTTGGCTTACGTGCAGGATAAATTTTAAGCCCAAATCTTCCAGCCTCGCCTTGGTAAGAGGTAAAACCCAAAACATAGGTTTCATTTAAGTACTTCTCATTACTTGTAAAAAAACTACCCATTGAAGTCATTTTTCTACCGTTTTTAGCTGAACTGTCAATATATTTTGCAACATGGGCATTGGCCGCCCAAACAATTATTTTTTCTTCAGGAAATCTAATATCAGCAAGCCATCTCAAATTTGAAGCCATTTGAGCATCTCTAACATTCCCGGCATTTATATATTCCGTGCTATTTAACTGATATTCTTTATTCGCCGCCCAAAGGCTGTTGATTACCTGCATCCCAAAATCGCTTTCACTTAGTTTGCCTGTAATCTGATTTTTAATTTGACTTAGATAGTTTTCGCATTTGGAATAAGTCGCTGTGTCTTTTAAAAAATAATTAGTTAATGAATCAATAAGTACTAAAACATCAGATTTGTAATTAGGTTGCCTGGTAATTGGAATATTTAATGATTGAAGCAAACTGTCTAAATAAAAGACCAGATGCGTTGATGAAAAATTCAGCATTAACTGGTTGTCGAAGCCTGAGACTATTAAAGGGTTTGCAGTTTGATAGGTAGAAGGAATATAATTGTGGAAAAGATTTTTGCAGGTATTGCAATATGTCCAGATGGGGTAGATGTTTTTTCTACGAAAGCTGTCAAGGTTTGCTGCGCTTTTATCAACCCTGTCAAAACCATAGTTCAACCCAAAAAAATCACTTTCAAAAGCTAAAACAGTAAAACCTTTTTTTTCATGCAGGTATTTTATAAGTCTTGTTTTTGCCAAAAATGTTGGGGCATCTCCGTGATCTTGCTCGCCAAGCATCACAATTTTTGAATTGCCGATTGCTTTGCCGATACTCTCCAATTCCGTATAGTCTGTAGAGTCTGGCTGTATTGTAGCATAGGAACTGCATTTTGACTAACAAAACTTTTAATGTCATTTTGCGCATTTGCAAAAATTGCCAGGCAAAGAGTGATAAATAGAACTATATTTTTTTGCATTGAAGGTAATTTTTTTGCCACTGTTGGTAACGTATGGAAAAAATCAACCTACCCCGGAAGCCACCGTTGTGTCTTATTACTAACGGAAGAAACGTTAAATGGTAAAAGATTTCTCATGAGAGCATACACACCTTCCTTCGCCTGAGTCTACTATTATTTATACATAATCTTATCCAGCGTTAAAAATCTGTCACGGTGACTTTCTCTTTCAGCTTTTGTATTTACATCAATACGCATCACGTCAGCCGCTTGCCCGGCTTTTACTGCAGGCCAGGTGGGAACGCCCAACCCATTCGGATTGCCGGTTTTTATAAAATTCGCAAAAAAGGTTTGCATGATGGCCGATACTTTGTAATCTTCCGGCTGCCAGTCGTACGCTTGGTTGGTGGCTAAATTACCAAGGGCATATTCAATTTCAGCAGAATGAACAGCACCTGTTCCTGCTGGTGCAGGGTTGGTATTGTCCTTATCTGCACGTTGCGCAGGCCTTGGATGCGTATAAAAATACCGGTAAACAGGCTTGCCGCCGGTAGTTACCTGCAGGTCGATCCACTTCCAGGTACCAAAGCCTATAAAAAATGCACTGGCAAGGTCGGTGGCCAGCTGCTTTACATTTTCCTCATTATCGGGGTTGTATACTTTTAGTATAGCAGCAGCGTTTTCACCCATTCTTTTTTGTACGGCGCTTATATAATTTTCTTTTGTCGGTTCCTCTTTGCCCAATATTGACTGGTAGCTTCCTTCTTCAGAATTCCATCCTGCCAGCAATGGCACATGCGCCTGCTCACCTGCTTCATAAATCTTTGCGGGTGCTTTTGGAAAAAAATAACCATCCACATTAAAACTCATACGATAACCAGCGTCGCCCGGTTTAGAGGCATCTTCAAGCAGTTGGTCTGCAGGCAAAGCACGCAAGGCAGCCAACGAAGCAGCGCCGATTTTTTTACCAAACGCTTCCCCTGTTTTTTCGGCTTCTGCCAGGGAAGTGGCAGATTGCTTGCCTACCAAAGAACCGCTTTCGCCGATCGCCCCTGCAATAATATTTCTTGACAAAGGTGAAGCCATCAACGCACTTACAGAAAAAGAGCCTGCTGATTCACCGGCGATGGTAATTTTTTTAGGATCTCCACCAAAGGCGCTGATATTTTGTTGCACCCATTGCAATGCGGCCGCCTGGTCCATCAATCCGTAATTGCCAGACGCATGGTGCGCCGATTCTTTGGTAAGTTCCTGCATTGCAAAAGAACCAAATATGCCCAACCTGTAATTAACCGTAATGGTCACAATGCCTTTCCTTGCCAGGGCTTCGCCATCATAGCGAAACTCCGATCCATCACCGGCTATAAAACCGCCACCATAAAAATATACCAATACTGGTAAACGATCTGTGGCCGACTTAGCCGGCGTCCAGACATTCAGGAAAAGGCAATCTTCGCTAACGCCGCTGCTGCGAAATTTCATATCGCTATAAATAAATTTCTGCATGGCCTGTGCACCAAAAGCATCCGCTTTTCGCACGCCCGTCCATTTGGCAGCGGGTTGTGGCGGGGTCCAGCGCAATTCGCCGATGGGTGGCTTTGCATAAGGAATACCTTTAAAACTGGTGACACCCGATTCGTCGACGCCTTCAAGCATACCGGCCGCTACTGTTACCTTTGTTACATTGTGTTGAGGTGTTGACTGGGCGCTGACATTTACAGTTAAAAGAAAGGCCGATACTAAGAGTAAAATATTTTTTTTCATACAAGCAAACATTGAATTTTTATTTGCTGAAGGTAATGAATATCCTTTACTAAGCCGGCGTTGCCACCAACGGTATTTAGTCGGAATGTTTTTTGTATTGCCTGTGCCGCGGACTGTATTGATTAAGGAAAAATAATTAGCAACATTCCACTCAAAGTCTGCTGCGCTCTTTGGAGCGAATTAATTATCAACTTATCCCGAAGGCCACCGGTGAGCCTAATTAACCAACTGAAAAGTGTTACCCGGTAAGAGATTTATTATGAATCCTGTGCCAGTGTGAGGCAAAAAACGGCAGA
>JANYFI010000251.1 GCA_025362765.1 Ferruginibacter sp.
CTCAGCAACGTCCTCAAAGGATATTGAAGCATAGCCGGCCCTTTATCTTATCTATCAACGATATCCCATTCGTGATAGGTGAATGTGGTAAAAATATTCCGCTGTTGTGTGGTATAGTTTGCTTGTCTGGCTTACAATGAAGATACAATAGCGTTTAAACGGGGATAAATAATGCCCAAGGTATTATAAGAAAATTCTTCTCCGGTATTTGAAATTGTTACTGATACGTATAATTTTTTATCCCAAATATTGAAATCTCCCGTCATATTTAAAACTGTATAAATAATACCCTTTATTAGTTGGCGATACAAAAAAATCCACCTCATTTAAAATTGCTGAATAATTATACAAATTCCCGATTCATCCACCAATGCAAATTCTTTTGCCCCCCATGGTTTTAAAGAAATTTTCTTTCCATTTGGGTGCAATAATTCAGGATGTGTTGAGGAGAATTTGGCATACACATCTTCAATATTATTGGTTTGAAGCCTGATTTCAGGCCTGTCTTTTTCCGCAAATTCTTTGCTTTGAATGATGAATACAGAGAGTCCATCTTTTTCCGCTACGCAGGAAGGTGCTGCAGAGGTAAGATTATCGTATCCGATAGAAAAACCCAGGCAGTCAACAAATAATTTTAACCCGACTTTAATATCGGTATAAAATATGTTTGGGATTAATTTTGTGAATGTCATTTGCTGAAAATTTGAAGGATTAATATATTCTCTTTATCGTAACCTTCATTAGCGCCTGCTAAAAAATACGCTTAATCAAACCAGCACTCAAACTCTGCCGCTTTCAACAATCAACGCCTAATGAAACCTTGGTTACTGCCGGTAGTGTCTTTTCTAATCTTTGCTCAATTTTTATTTCGCCTGTTTTGTAAAAATTTATTGCTTTCTGTAAAACAGCGTCAATTACTTCTACTGGTAAATCTTTGGCAGGGTCAAGTAACATTATTTTCATTCTTGCACGTTTTTCCTGCAGTAAAAATGGCTCGTCAAAACGCCTTCCTTCTACGAGTGCGATATAAGGTTGTTTGTGTATTTTGTGATACCATATATAGCAAAACATTTTTCCTTTGTAACAGAAAAACGGCATCCCGTATTTCCAGGTATTCGTTACATTTTTGTCCTGTCGTAAAATAATTTCTTTCAACGCAAGTAGGCAACCTTTTACCGGCTCAACTTGCTGCAAATAAAAATTATCCAATGGGGTCATGCTTACTTTATTGCTATGAAAATTTCCACTTCTGCGTTTTCGGGATTTTGCGCCTTTTCTCCATACACTTCAAAGTCGGCTGTATACATTCTAGCCAGATTAGAGTTCCAAATTTTTATCCACTCGTTAAAAACCATTCCTTGCAATATATTTCCTTTAGCCACAAATTTTGTGTAGTCCCCATCTTCAAATGTCTTCCCAACCATTCCCTCCGGTATTGTTTGTAAGCCTGACACTTTGCAACCTAAAATTGTGGTGTAAGGTTTAGTATGATCCTTTTCATAGTCGGTGTAAATGCAATACAATGAGGTATCGACTTTATTAGGAATTTTTTCCAACATCCCGTTGGTTATAAAATTGTTCCAAAGGGCTGGAATGTCCTGTCCTGCCTGTCCGTTTTCATTGGTAGTTCTTACAGAAATACCAATTATATTAAATTTTGCTACTTTTTGCCTGTCCATATTTTTTGTCTTGTTTTAATTTGTGTAGCCGGTTGCAATATTGCCGCTAACGGAACGTATTGCCGAAATCAAGAAAATCAACTTCAACCGGTTAGCCCGGCATAACGGTTGCTCCACTAATATACAGGTTATTATAATCTTGTCTGCATCAATTTAATTATCTACCCCTTGTTTATTTAGTTAGTTTCTTTTAAAAATCTTTTCCCACTTTAGACGCTGTGTGTAAGCCTCCGTATTTTCATAATGGTTTGTTCTCTTTCATGTGTGGCACAAATTTATCAATCTCAAACAATCTTTTTAAATTGTGCCAATGTTTCATCCACCAGGTGTTCTATTTCTAAAAAATTATTAGCAAGTTCTAAAATCTCTTCTTCAAAATTTTGCCGGTCCATTTTTAGCCAACCTTCCATTAATGTTAATGGCCCAAAATTTACTCTTACATTTTCCCATTTATGTTCAAAAGCTTTAAAATTTTCCCTAAAACTGCCTGCAAATTTTCTGCTTTGTATAGCATAACCTTTTAGCTGTCGCAACTTTAGCGCATGTATATTATAGAAAATCTTTTGCTCGGCGATAGTTAAATCGCTTATCCAAACAGAAAAGAAAATGCGTGATGTAGCAGTCAATGGATCCTGCTGTTGATTCGTCCACGCCCTTTTATATAATTTCAATACAACACAGTCTTCGCCATACATCACCACTGCAACTTCAACCTGTCTTTCGCTAAGAAGCTTCCTATCAAGCAGGTCGGCAGCTTTTTGAAATTTGCGCAGGTAAAAAGAAGTGTCCAATTTAATAGGTTGGTTTTTTTATTGTCAGGTGATAGCATGTTTGTTGTCCCATTTTTCTGCTTTTAAAAATTGGTATTTTATATTATTTGCATTCCGTGTTGTTAATAGCCAATGGTAAAAAAT
>JANYFI010000269.1 GCA_025362765.1 Ferruginibacter sp.
AGTAAAACTTTAATCTTTAATCAGCCAGCTTCGCTATTCTGCCGCCGCTGCCCGCAAAGTATACCGCTTTTCCTTTCTTTGCTTTCCGGCATGCATGAAAACTTTCTTTGCTGATCCATGTCCAGTTTTTTCCTTCATCATTTGTAATGTCAATACCATTTAAGCCACAGGTAATCCACGTATCATTGCTGATGTATTCCACGCAACTGCGGTAACCATGCGGCCCAATGATGGGTTTATAAAACGTTTTGCCGCCATCGATGGTAATACAGCAATTTTGTGTAGTTTCTTCTTTGGCGTTAAAATCGCCGCCAACAATTATAAATGTGTGTTTGTTTTTTACAGCGATGGAATTGGCCCCCGTAGAGGTTTTACCCTGCACAATGGGCAGGTCTGTTTTTGTATCTCTAATGAATAGTCTGCTCCTGGCGCCTCCCGAAACAAACAATGCTTCCGCCTTGCTGAGCTTTCGTACGTTGGTACCGCTGCTGGAAAAAAAAGCTTCGCCGCTATCCGCTATCGGGTAATTTTGCGGTGGTAGCTCCTGCCATTTTTTTCCACCGTCAAAAGTGCGGGCAATAAAAACTTTATTATCAATCGGGTCGCCTATAACGATGCCGCTCTGCTCATTCCAAAATTCCATCGCATCTAAAAACATGCCTTTGGTGTTGTTTTCGTACACGGTTTGCCATGTATCACCACCATCCGAAGTGCGTAAAATGTAGGCTGGTTCTGCAATGGCCATAATTACGGCTGTCTTGGCGTCAAAGGCTTCAATATCCCTGAAGTCAGTTTTTTCAAAACCTTTTACTTTAATGATTTTCCAGGAAGCGCCGCCGTCCGTGGATTTCCCCACCGTTCCTTCGCTGCCGCTAATCCACACTACTTTGTCAGACACTACACTTAACCCACGGATAGAAGCTTTTGTACCGCTGTTAAGTAATTGAATGTTTTGTGCGTAAAGGATAATGCTTCCCGGTGTTAGTAAAATTACGAGTGTGATTAGTTTTAGTTTGGTGAACATAGGCTGACTTTTTTTTAAATTTAGATCAAACTTCTTTACAGACTGTCGAAGTTTTCAATACCTGGATAGTCTTTTCAAAACGAATATCCAATAGTTTTTGCATTCAAAGCAAATGGAGTTATGATTAAATAAGGGGTGCATTTCAAATTGGTTCACCAATTCATGGCTTCGCAATTACTTTTGCATGAGAAAAATTAATTTGTTGTGGAAATTGTTTTTGTTGTAAAGTAAAAAATGATTACAAAATAATACATTGCTGAAGTACTGGATTTCGTAGGAAAAATTCCTGCAAATTTCAAAATAGTTCTATTGACTTTTGTAAGATAAACTTAATAAATTACCTTGAGAGAATTAAGTAAAAGTATTATTTACTGTTGCTTTTATTTAGGTTAATTAATTTGGTAACAAGTGTAAAAAAGTCCTTTTTAAATATTATAACCGGTTAATAAATTATCTTCAATGGCCATTCCGGATAAAAATAATCAGTTAGCCCAAACATGCTTCAGCAGGTTTTTATCAATCTTATTTCCAACGCATTTAAATATACGGGTAAAAAAGAAAATCCAACAATTGAGATTGGGTCATACACACAAGATAAAAATGTAGTGTATTATGTAAAAGATAATGGCGCCGGATTTGACATGCGTTATTATGATAAACTATTTGGTGTTTTTCAGCGCCTGCATAGCAGCAATGAATTTGACGGAACCGGAGTAGGATTGGCTATAATTCAAAAAATAATTACAAAACACGGTGGTAAGGTTTGGGCGGAAGCAAAAGTGAATGAAGGAGGCTGTTTTTATATTTCATTACCAAATATCTAAACCAATCAATCTTAATTTTATGTCCGCAAAAGATAGTCAGATACTTCTTGTAGAAGATAATAAGTCAGATGCCATGCTCACCATAAGGGCATTGAAGAAACACAATCTTGCCAACAATTTAATTCACCTGGTAGATGGAGCGCAGGCGCTGGATTATATTTTCGCCAAAGGCTAGTTTGAAGGTAGGGATATGGAGAATAAGCCCAAAGTAATATTCCTTGATTTAAAAATGCCTAAGATTAGCGGCCTGGAAG
>JANYFI010000368.1 GCA_025362765.1 Ferruginibacter sp.
TTATCGCTTACCAGCGTCGCCGTTTCCGCACAACTTTGCCAGGGTAGTTTGGGTGATCCGATTGTGAACATCACTTTTGGCGCAGGTTCAAATCCAGGCAATAGTTTATCTGCCGCTACCACTGCATACCAATATGTAAATTATGACTGTCCAGGCGATGGCTTCTACTCCGTAAGAAACAATACCAACGCCTGTTTTGATGACTCCTGGCATACGCTTACATCCGATCATACGGGTAACAGCAGCGGCTATTTTATGCTGGTTAATTCTTCCTTTGCTCCCAGTGCTTTTTATTTAGATACAGTGAGCGGATTGTGTGGCAACACTACCTATGAATTTGCTGCCTGGGTGGTAAATGTATTAAAACTGTCCGCATGTAATGGTGCTGGCATCAAGCCAAATCTCACATTCAGCATCGAAAAAAAGGATGGCACTGTTTTGCAAACTTATAACAGCGGCGACATTCCATCGCAGGCTTCGCCTACCTGGCAGCAGTTCGGTTTTTTCTTTACAACCTTTGCCAGTGAATCAGATATTGTGCTGAGAATTTTTAACAACGCTCCCGGTGGTTGTGGTAACGACCTTGCTTTGGATGATATTACTTTTCGTGCCTGTGGTCCAAAATTAATACCTTCCATTACCGGCGACGCCAACACAACGGTGGTACTTTGCGAAGGGCGGGCAAAATCATTTGTGTTTACCTGTAACGTATCGCCAGGATTTAATAACCCTGTGTTTCAATGGCAGCAAAATATAAATAAGGGAACATGGACGGATATTGCCGGTGCCAATACCACATCATTTTCAAAAACTTTTGCGGCCAATGCCGCGGCAGGCAATTATGGATTTCGATTAACGGCATCCGAAATTGGAAACGCCACATCCTTGCAATGCAGGGTGGTGGCAGATCCGCTGTTTGTGAATGTAGTGGCGAACCCGGTACCGAATGCCGGTAACAATGGTCCTGTTTGCGAAAGAAATACTTTGGTGTTGGCGGCTACTGACGGAACCCAATTTATATGGACCGGCCCGGACAATTATTCAGACAGTGGCACGACCGCTACAATCAATGCGGTACAACCGGCGCAGGCAGGCAAATATTTTGTACTGGTAACCAATAGCAGCGGCTGTTCTCACCTGGATTCAACCGTTGTAAAAGTTAATCCTGTACCGGTAGCTACAGTGAGTTTTACTTCTAAAATCATTTGTACGGGTGATGCCATTCAGCTGAATGCCGGTGGCGGTTCAGGTTATACATGGTCACCTGCCACCGCTTTATCATCTGCCGGTATTGCCAATCCTGATGCATCACCAACAAATACGACTGCGTACGTGGTAACAGTGAGTAACCAGTTTAACTGTACAGACACAGCATCGGTGTTGATTACAGTAAATGAAAAGCCAACAGCCAATGCGGGACCGGATAAAACAATCATTAAGGGCCGCACCATTTTACTGGAAGGAAGCGCTACCGGACAATCAATTAATTATTCATGGAAGCCGCCTGTTTACCTTGATAATCCGCTACTGTTGCAGCCGATGGCTACGCCGCCCGCCGACATGGATTATACATTAACGGTTATCTCTGCCAACGGGTGTGGAACAGCCACAGATGCTATGCATGTATTTGTGTTCAATGGCATTTATATTCCAACCGCTTTTTCACCCAATGGAGACGGTTTAAATGATACCTGGAAAATTCCGGCTTTGGCTGCTTTTCCTGCGTTTGAGCTCACCATATTTAACCGGTTTGGGCAAAAAATATTTCAAAATAAAAATTCCAATATAGCCTGGGATGGCATGTTTAAAGGAGAGCCACTTGCAACTGGCGCTTATATATATAATATTAACCTGCACCAATTTCCGGGAACTTTAAAAGGCACTGTTACGATAGTACGTTAATAAAGCAAGTTGCTTATCAAGGTGCTCCAAAAAAGTATTAAGCGGTAGCTTTTTTTTGATTAGGGTATTAGTTTTAAAATAATGAGCGATACAGAACTGGATCAAATAAAAAATGGGTTGGCAGTACCAACCCATTTTTTATTTAAGTAACCTGTGGTTTAAAAATTGAATGCCAGTTTACTAAATAATCTTCTGCCATTAAATCCCATTTGAACAGATTCCCATGGGCCGCCAGCTTCGTTATCGAATGATTCCCGTCTTGCGCTGTAAACCGCTGCAAAATCGGGGTGCACATTAAATAAATTATCCGCACCTACAAAAAGGCTCACTTTTTTGGAGAATTTAAAAGATAAAAATACATCCGTGGTTACTTTAGCCTTATAGTTAAAAACCTCAGGCTCAATGTGAACGCCATCACCGGTAAAATTTGCATCCAGGTAACGATCCTGATCAACATATGGATCAATGCCGCCGAAGCTTCCTGAAATAGCTGGGTCACCAGGGCCACCTGTATTTGCTAAATTACTGAAACCTGTCCAGCCAAACCCCTTTGTTTTCATGTTGCCAAAATAAGTAAAGTTGGTACCGATGCCCAATTTACTAATGCTGTATTCCAGGTTTAAATTAAATTTTGCTTTTGGCGCAGATGCCAGTAAAAACGCTTCTTCCCTATCGCTGAAAAAAGTTTTTCTATGTCCATAACTGTCATCCAGGGTAGGTGGGTAATGTACTTCGTCAACCATCATGTGTTGCAAATTTCCAGACAGCAAAGCCTTAAAGCCTTTATTGCTCCACCTTTTATTGTAATCAACTACAATGTCAAGTCCGATATTGGTAGTGTTTACCGCATTGTCAAAAAACTGTGCGGTAGAAACGTTTAATGCTTTTAATTTGTCTGTAAATGCAACCGGTAATGTCGCATCCTCGGCACTAAATAAACCGGATAATACAATCCTGTCTTTCACTTTAACAATATATCCATCTACGGTAACGGTTAAGTTTTTGGCTGCTTTCCATGCAAAACCCATACTCGTGTTGATAGAAGTTTCTTGTTTTAAATTAGGGATACCGGCAGCTTTGGTAACATCATCCGTGTTTCTTGAAATACGGGATTGAACAAGAGCGCCACCACTAAAAGAAGTTAACGTATTACTGAAATTAATTTGCTGTAATGAAGGCGCTCTAAAGCCGGTACTCAATGATCCCCTAAAACTAAATTTGTTTGATACCTTATACCTGGTGGCGATTTTAGAGGTATTTACAAATCCAAAATCTGAATAATTTTCAAAGCGTATCGCAATATCCAGTAACCATTTTTTTGTTACGTTCAGTTCCGCATCCGCATAACCGCTCACGTTCGTGCGATGCTGATTCACTACATCCGTGGGGCTGAAACCAGGAAATCCCTGCGCACCGGGGGCCTGGCCGGTTGAATTGGGGTATTGCGTATAGGAAGCTTCCTCTCCTTTATAAATTGCGTATTTTTCATACCTGAATTCCGTTCCAAGCCCTATATTTAGCCCTTCTGCAATAGACGTGAACGATTTACTAAAATCAAGATTGGTGGTGTTTTGTAGAAAATTAAAGCCACCATCATCAAAATGTGTTTTAGAAATATTGCCAACGATAGACGCATTGAAAGTTTTATCACCATAATAATGAAAATCATTTCGGCCGATGGTATTACTTAAATCCCAATTCCAGTCTCCTGTTAGCTTACCTTTAAATCCTGCAGCCAGTGAAATATCCTTTATGTGGGTTTGAATATGCGGATTGAAATAGGTTTCGCCACCGGTGGTTTTTTGCATAATGGCAGGATCAAATATCAGGTTACCGCTTGCATCTATGGGAAAGCGGTCAGGTCTTGCACTGTAGTTTCTTGAATAGGCATATGCGTCTGAAGCCTTGTAGTTATATCCGCCAAAGGAATAGAAAGTAGTTTTTCCACTGGGTCCTACCGGAATTTCCATATTGTACATTGCACCTGCAGTTTTTACAGAGCCATCACCAAAAGCACGTCGTCCGCTGTTAAGGGGCAAGGCATTTGGGTTTTTAGCAAGGTCCGTGTCACCCACTTGCCGAAAAGTTTTGGCTTCAGACAGCAGATCGAGCGAAAAGTTTACGAAGCCTCCCCGTTTACCAATAGCTACACCATTGTTGACAGATAGCGAAACATTACCGCCATCAATAGGATTACTGTAAACATATTCATTGTTAGTGCGGGCACTGTAAGCATTGTATTTTGTATCATCGTAACCGCTCCATCCTGTGTTGATGGTCCAGTGATTGATGTCTTTTTTTAACACGATATTCATTACACCAGCCATGGCGTCAGAGCCATATTGCGCTGAAGCACCATCCCGCAAAATTTCAATTCTATCAACGGCTGATTGAGGAAACGCATTCAGGTCAACACCTGAGTTACCCCTTCCTCTTGCACCAAACAACGCAACAAATGCAGTCTGGTGGCGGCGTTTGCCATTTATCAATACAAGTGTCTGGTCGGGTCCTAATCCGCGAAGTGTACCCAAATCAACGTGATCCGCACCATCGGCACCACTTTGCTTATTATAGTTAAAAGAAGGGGCTGCCATATTCAAAATAGACGTTAAGTCCATTTTGGCAGTGGGTAAGCCAACCTGGTTTATTTTAATGATGTCTACCGGAACAGCCGTTTCGGTTTTAGCTCTTGGCGCTCCCCGGGTCCCCAATATGGCAACATCGCCTAACTCAACCAAACTGGCCACCATCGCTATTGAAATGTCTGCCTCATTTTCTAATACAACGGATTGCATCTCATAGCCAACGGAACTTATCTCCAGTACATTATTGGCTTTGGCTTCTATTTTTATAATACCATCCGCATTTGAAATAACGCCTTTTTTAGTAGACTTGATTTTAGCAGAAACAGCTGATAAGGAACTACCAGTTTTTGCATCAGTAACTTTTAATGTGTACACTTGCTGGGCAAAAAGCGAATGTGTACACAAAAGAATTACTAATGCTAAGATTATTTTTTTCATTATATATTGTTTTGGTTCTTTCAAAGGTCTTAATAAAATATTAAAAATGACAAAACATTCGTAAAATAGCAAATCGTTTACAAATGTATTTCCATAAGGTTTAAAAAATTTACATCTTTTTTTTATGAATTTAGGTAGAAGGTAGTTTGACATTTTGGTGGAGATGCAACTTAAAAAGAATCGGTGCTTTTTTA
>JANYFI010000377.1 GCA_025362765.1 Ferruginibacter sp.
TTCTGTACGTGCCTTTAACTGTTTAAAAGCTGCTAAAATTAATTCATTGAGCGAACTGGTTCAATACGAACAGGAAGACCTGATGAAATTCAGAAACTTCGGACAAAAATCTTTGAGCGAAATTGAGCAGGTGTTGATTGAAAGAGGATTGGGTTTTGGAATGGATTTAAGCAAATTGAAATTAGACGACGAGTAATCGATTTGAAAATGATTCAATTGCTCAATGTTGCAATAGTTTTACATTTTCAGTTTTTTGAATTTTTTAATTGAGTAATTTATTAACAGTAGGTTATAAATCCTGACACGGTATAGCCTAATTTAAAACAACAATGTCATGCGTCACGGAAACAAGAATAACAATTTAAGCAGAACAGCTTCTCACAGAAAGGCGTTACTGATGAACCTGGGTTGCCAGTTAATTACTTTTAAAAGAATCACTACTACATTGGCTAAGGCAAAGGCTTTGCGTACTTACATTGAGCCGTTGATTACTAAAACCAAGCATACTGCTAGCCAGGAGTCTATTATGCACAATCACCGTATTGTGTTTAGCTACCTTAATGATAAAGCGGCAGTAAAGGAATTGTTTACAGTAGTAGGCCCTAAGGTGGCAAGTCGCCCCGGTGGTTATACACGTATCATTAAATTAGGCGCAAGAACGGGTGATAACGCTGAAATAGCGATGATTGAACTGGTAGACTTCAACGAAATCTATGGTAACAGCATTGTAAAAGCAGCAGCCGAAGAGCCAGCAAAAAAGACGAGACGTAGTGGAGCGGGTAAAAAGAAAGCGGCTGATACTTCAGCAGTGGAAGAAGCTACAGAGGTAAAGGGTGAAGAAGCAACTGATGATAAAGCTAACCCCGAAGCATAAATGGTTACTTAAAATTACATATAGCTCCGATATTTTTATCGGAGCTTTTTTATGGCTATAAGAAAATATGATAGCAGAAGGATAATTATACACTGCACCTGGTAACAGTGTGAAAAAAATAATTGTAAAATCATTCTGCGAATCGCTTTCTTTGCAAAACTTTTAAAAAATAATGGCAGCAACTACACATAAAAATTCAGCTATTTTATTATTAAAAGACGGAACCGTTTTTTACGGTCACGCTTTTGGTAAAATAGGTACTACCACGGGAGAAATTTGTTTTAACACAGGCATGACAGGATACCAGGAAGTATTTACCGACCCAAGTTATTATGGCCAGGTATTGATTATGAACAATGTGCACATTGGCAATTATGGTGTTAAGGAAGCAGATGTTGAAAGTGATAGTGTAAAGGTAAAAGGAGTAATTGGCCGTAACCTGGAAGAAAAATATTCCCGTTTTATGGCGGATGGATCTTTGCAGGATTATTTTGAAAAACAACAGATCGTTGCTATTGATAATGTAGACACAAGGGCGTTGGTGGCACATGTACGGATACAAGGAGCAATGAATTGCATCATCTCATCCGATATAACAGATATTGGCCTGTTACAGGCAGAATTGGATAAAGTGCCTTCTATGGATGGACTGGAACTGGCTTCCGTAGTATCGACCAGGGAAGCTTATTTTGCCGGCGATCCCGATAGTAAAATAAGGATTGCTGTATTGGATTACGGTATCAAAAAAAATATTTTAGATTGCCTGGTTGAAAGAGGTGCATATATAAAAGTACACAATGCTAAAACCAGCTTTGAAGAGTTGGAAGCATTTAGTCCCAATGGTTACTTTATCAGCAACGGCCCTGGTGATCCGGCTCCGATGGATTATGCTGTGAGAACTATCAAACAGATATTAGCACAGGATAAACCTTTGTTTGGTATTTGTTTGGGACACCAGTTACTGGCACTGGCCAATGATATACCTACATTTAAAATGCATCACGGACACAGGGGATTGAATCATCCCGTAAAAAATATTATCAGCGGTAAAAGTGAGATCACCACACAGAACCATGGATTTGGTGTAAACCCTGACGCAGTAAGGGCTTCGGATAAAGTTGAAATTACCCACTTGAACCTGAATGATAATTCCATCGAAGGTATCCGGATGAAGAACAAACCAGCGTTCTCTGTACAATATCATCCTGAAGCAACGCCGGGGCCGCACGATAGCCGGTATTTGTTTGATGAATTTATTGAAATGATAATTAAGAATTAAGAATGAAATAATGCAGTGTTTAAATTTAATTGCATTAATTCGTATAATTAGTAATAATTAGTGTTATGAAGATAGCCATCATCAACGGTCCAAATTTAAACCTGCTAGGTACAAGGGAGCCCGCTATATATGGCAGTCAGACTTTTGAGATGTATTTTGAAGAATTGAAAGCACAATTTCCCACTGTAACATTTCACTATTTCCAGAGCAATGTAGAAGGCGAACTGATTAGTGAAATACAACGTGTCGGCTTTACGTTTGATGGGATAGTTATAAATCCCGGCGGATATACGCACACATCTGTTTCGCTGGGAGATGCCATTGCGTCCATTACCACTCCAGTAGTGGAAGTGCATATCAGCAATATTTTTGGGCGGGAAGAATTTAGAAAAATTTCTCATGTTTCCGCCAAAGCGAAGGGTGTTATTAGCGGGCTTGGTTTAAAAGGATATGCCCTGGCAGTAACTTATTTTTTATAAAAATTAGCTAGTTCGCTTATCCTTGAACTTGCGTTTCAACACTTCCTGTACCGGAATATTTTCCAGTTTACTTTCCAGCCACGAAATAATATCCAGGTAAATAAAAGCCCTGCTTTCAAAGCGGTTACCCTGTAATTTTTTTAATTTCACCAGTAATTTTTCCAACTCGGGTTTGATCGTTTTCACGGACAAATGAAATGATTTTCGGATAAATTTAAAAATCTCCTCCTCCACCACACTGAGGTTTTGCATCTTGGCCATAAAGCGGTAAACAGATTTAATCAGCGAATCCAGAATACCATCATTGCCCAGCTCATAATGCGCAATCAGGTGTAACAGGCGGCTATAACATTGCAGGTCAGTGCGCAAGTCAACTTTCCAGTTAATGATTTTGTTCAGGTAGTCAATGGCTTTTTCATAATCACCACTGCCAAAATACAGGCAGGCAATTTTGTAATCAAATACCAGTATCCGGTGGCGGTCCATGTATATTTCGTACCCTTTTAGTTTGGCTTCAATTTCGGGAACAAGTTGTAACCCTTCCGTAAAACTTCCTTCCAAAAAATGTTTATTTAGGGTAGAGATGGTTCGGTATACAAAACACTGTATGCGGTTATTTACATTGTTTTGTACAATGTCGCCGGCACAAAAAATATCAAATTTTTCCAGTGTCTCCTCTAGCTTTTTATGATTGGCCAAATCAAAATGAGAGCCCATCAGGTTGTGCATTCCCTTAATGTAATGCCCCGTTTCAATCACTATCATCGTGGGTTCATTGTCAAAAAGATTTACCCATTTTTGCGTGTAGCGGTAATACTGTAAAAAATCCTGGCGAATAAATGCGTTCCAGCAATAGCTTTGGTAGAGGTATAATTTTTCGTAAAAGTACTTGCATTGCGAGGTCTTGTCGCCCAGGTTATCTATAAAAAACTTCTGCACGGCGGCATCTTCTTCTTCATTCCG
>JANYFI010000394.1 GCA_025362765.1 Ferruginibacter sp.
ATTGGTTTATCCATCACGAAAAAAATTATAGAAAGTATGGGTGGCAGCATTTGGCTGGTATCTGAAGAAGGAAAAGGAAGTACTTTCTATTTTACCATTAAAAAAAATATGCTATAGGTTATGCACCCGTTAATACCAGCAAACGAGAAATATCGATTAGAGGCTTTAGACGATTACAACATTCTTGACACTTTGCCAGAACAGGAATATGATGAGATTACTAAAATTGCATCTTATATATGTAATACACCTATCAGCCTCATTTCACTGGTAGATGGTAACAGGCAATTTTTTAAATCTGCCCGTGGATTAGATACATCAGAAACTTCGAGAGACGTATCTTTTTGTGCGCATGCTATTAATAAACCGGAAGAAATTATGGTTATCCCTGATTCCAGGCTCGATGATCGTTTCGCCGATAATCCATTTGTTACCGGCGAACCGCATGTTATTTTTTACGCAGGCATACCGCTGGTAAATATTCAGGGATACGCCCTAGGTACCCTATGCGTAATTGATAATAAACCTGGAAATCTCTCATCAATACAAATTGATATTTTAAAAAGCCTGGGCAACCAGGTAGTTAAACTTTTTGAATTGAGAAAGGCTAATAATTCACTAATGGCTTCAAGGAAGGCGTTGGAAAGCTATTCAGAACAGATGAAGTCTTTCGCATACATGGCTTCACACGATCTTAAAGAGCCTGCCAGGATGGTACATGAATTTGTAATGCTTTTGCAAAAAGCATATGGCGAAAAGCTTGATGATAAAGCAAGGAAATACATGGCGTTTGCTGCGGATGGTTCAAAAAGAATGACTGTATTGATAGACGAACTGCTTACCTATTCTACGGCCGATAGTTTACATCGTACAGTTGAAAAAGTAAATATTAATAAGTTGATAAATGAAATTATCAACTTTAATGAAGGAGATATTCAACAAACTGGTGCCGTTATATCTTTTGATAATATGCCTGAAATTGAGGGCGTAAGAACATCTCTGGAAATAATATTCCGCAACCTTATTGCCAATGCATTAAAATACCAGTTACCAGGGGTAAAAGCCGTTGTGCATATTGGGTGTATTGATAAGGGAAAGCATTGGGAATTTAGTGTCAGCGATAATGGGATAGGTATAGATAAACAGTATTATGAGCAAATATTTCAACTTTTTAAAAGACTGCATAATAAAAAAGAATATCCAGGCACAGGTTTAGGCCTGGCCACCTGTAAAAGAATTGTTGAGCAACAGCAGGGGGAAATATGGGTTGAGTCAGCAGAAGGAAAAGGAAGTACGTTTTATTTTACCATTTTAAAAAGTACTACTGAATAAAATGATGCACATTTAACCCGAAAAGGAAAGTGGATGTTTTATGTCATTGGCAGATGCGGGTATTGATGAAATTATTTTTTATAAGTCATAAAACTTTTGGCTGCTTCCGGAATACCTGGGTAGAGGTTTTCAATTTTAAATGTATAGTCATCAATCTTTTTAAAATCA
This sequence comes from Ferruginibacter sp., assembly GCA_025362765.1. Lineage (GTDB taxonomy): Bacteria > Bacteroidota > Bacteroidia > Chitinophagales > Chitinophagaceae > Ferruginibacter. The sequence goes on from JANYFI010000394.1 coordinate 1,501, forward strand.
AATTGCTGTCCTGCATACTGGTTTGTCCAGGTTGGGGTTAATTTTATTTTGCCTGTTGAAAATGCAAAGCTGAAAGTATCTTTATACCTGCTTCCGGTTTCACTTTTAATAACAATGCTGTTACTAATAAAATTAAGTTGAGACCGTCCGGCAACTGGAGTATTTTCAATATAAATACCAGTTGAAAGAACATTCGTATTGTTCTTTTTACAAGAAATAAAAAGCAACAGCAAGGGTCCACCAATTAATATCACTCTTTTCATAAATAAGGTGTTTTATGGCTTGACACCTATAGAGTTTAAAAGGTTGCACCGTATGGTATACAGTTAAAATATTTACGCTTTAATCAGCAACACTAAACATGCAATCCTTTATCCCGGGAACCGAAAGGAACTTCGATTTGCCAGTCTTCCACAAAGTTAAAATAGTACAAGTCTTGATTTAAGTGTAGCACCGGCAAGTGATACAATCCGCCACGACGGACTACAATGCTTTTTAGCCCAAACAATAGTGGTAATATTGCAAACAATTTAAAAATCAATGATACCATACTGGATGAGCCGAACGCAGTTACTGCTGGGTGACGATACCACACAACAACTGATAAATAAAAATGTGCTGGTCGTGGGGCTGGGCGGGGTAGGTGGTATATGCGCTGAAATGATTGCCAGGAGCGGCGTTGGCAGGATGACTATTGTAGATGGGGATACGGTAGACCTAAGCAATGGCAACCGGCAGATTGCTGCACTGCATAGCACTGAAAAGCAATTAAAAGCAGTTGTGATGGCGGCAAGAATAAAAGATATTAACCCCACAATTGAGTTAACAGTGATTGCTGAATTTATTAAAGAAGAAAGAACCGTGGAAATTGTAAGTATGGGCAACTATGATTATGTAGTGGATTGCATTGATACATTAACGCCTAAAGTATGGTTGATTAAGTCCTGTGTTGACAGGAAAATTCCGGTGGTAAGTTCGCTGGGTGCAGGTGGAAAAATGGATCCTTCGCAGATACAGGTGGCGGATATAGCGGACAGTTATAACTGCAAACTCGCCCGTTATGTTCGAAAATATTTACACAAAGAAGGCATCACTACCGGCGTAACCGTGGTATTTTCGCCGGAAGAAATTGATGCGGATAAAATTGTTGTTACTGAAAAAGCCTTTCCCAAAAAATCAATCATCGGCACCATTAGTTATATGCCGGCCTTGTTTGGTTGCCTGGCTGCCAGTGTGGTTATCAGGGCGCTCTGCAATAGCAACGGTCAAAGCTTGCCGTAAGTTTGCCTGGATAAGTCCTGTTGTTTCCGGATGGCAATTTTTGACAATTGTATGGCTACGATAAACGAAATAAACGCCCCGGCAATATGCAGCAGGTTGTTGCCGATGAATAAAAAATAATCAAACGTGCCGTGGAAAACTACAGGCCAAAAAATAGCCAGCAGTAAATATTTTGTCCGGTTGCCAGGGTCAAATTTTGCCAGGCCGAGATAATATCCCATCAATACAGCAAAAGAGGCATGCGCCGGCACAGACAGGAACATGCGCAGGATACCGGTGCCATAGCCATGTTGTAAAACATAGCCAATATTTTCCAGCGTGGCAAAACCCATGCCTACCATTACGGTGTACACAATGCCGTCAAAGGGTTCATCAAACGATGTACGGCGCCAGGCAAACAGGCGGAACATCATATATTTGCTGCCTTCCTCACTGAGCCCTACAATACCGTAAGCAAAAATCGCTACTGCTGCTAATGGCTTACCGGCAAGGGTTTCCAGCGTGATGCCGCTCAATAGTTGCAACACCAGCGCAGGAACGATGGCGAACATACCCAGTATAAAACTTACCAGTAAAACGCCGATTGGCTCCCTGTTGTATTTATCTTTAAGGTAAATAAAAATGCAGATGGCTATACCGGGTGCAACGGCCAGCGCCAATAAATTCATAGTAAATAAGTTTTGTTACTTTTGAAAAGATAAGGCTATTTCAAACACGAATATATTTCACAAAAGGAGACAGTGCATGAGTTATAATTATTTACCGTTGGATAAAAACCCACTGAGCTTTCAGCAGGTAAAAAATCTGCTGGCTTTTAAGCAACTGGTCTCTATTACTTTTAATGCACATCAACGCATCGTAGCCTGCAGGGAATACCTGGATAAAAAACTGGCGGCAGGCGATGAATTATTTTATGGTATCAATACGGGCTTTGGTTACCTGCAAAATGTAAAAATTGATACGGTCCAATTGCAGGAACTGCAGGTAAACCTGATAAAATCACACGCCTGCGGATTGGGGGAAGAAGTACCTGCATCTATCGTGAAGCTAATGCTGATGCTGAAAATAAAATCATTGAGTTATGGTAATTCCGGCGTGCAGATTGATACAGTGAAGCGGCTTATTGATATGTTTAACAATGATGTGCTGCCTGTTATTTATACGCAGGGGTCGTTAGGTGCTTCAGGAGATTTGGCCCCGCTTAGTCATTTAAGTTTGCCGCTGATTGGTTTGGGAGACGTGCATTGCGGCGGTAAAAAAATGGCCGCCGCACAAGTATTGCAACAGTTTAACTGGCAACCCATTCCATTACAAAGCAAAGAGGGCCTCGCATTGATTAATGGAACACAGTTTATGACTGGGTATGGTATGCATTGCCTGATGCAGTGTGAGCGGTTATTGCGGTGGGCGGGTATCATTGCTGCCATCTCGTTTGATGCCTTCGATTGCACTCCCGAACCGCTACACGAAAAAATCCATTCTATCCGAAGCCACAGCGGCCAGGTGTCTATCGCTTCAGCTTTGCGCAAGTTGCTGGAGGGCAGTGAAATTGCTACGCAAAAAAAGGAACAGGTGCAAGATCCTTATTCCTTTCGATGCATACCGCAGGTACACGGGGCCACAAAAGATACGTTTGATTATGTGCTTAGCATTTTTATAAAAGAGATTAATTCTGTTACAGATAATCCGAATATTTTTCCGGAAGATGATTTGATTTTAAGCGGCGGCAATTTTCATGGTCAGCCG
>JANYFI010000409.1 GCA_025362765.1 Ferruginibacter sp.
GCTTCCTGTTCTTTAATTTTGTCAATTAATTCTATTCGGTTTTTATAAGTTAATCCCAAAAGAAAAAAGACCAGTTCGAAAACGATACCGACTTCATAATATAATAAAGAACTTGAAAAAATGCCGCTCCTGGCTTTTGACGGAAACAAAATGATCAAAAAAGAAATAATGGAAAAGGCGATTAAAAATGCATTACCGATTGCCAGGTAATTTATCAGCTTGTTCTTTTGTTTAACCCCAATGATAATGTATAAAACCCCGATACAAAGGCAAATAAATTTAGTGCAATTCTCAAGTACATTCTGCAGCCAAAAGTTTTCGGTAAAAAAATAAATATAACTATGTGCCGCCAATAATATTAATAACATCCTTTCTTCGTAATAAAATAATTTATTTAAAAATGGATAATTGGTTGCTGTGTTTAAAAATTTGCGGGTAAACGCTATGTAAAAAATCGTGCCTGTAACCAATATGGCAAAAGAAAAATAACCCATAAAAAAACTGGGGAAAGCACCGGCTCTTCGGTCTGTATAAGTGTTGAAATAAATTAGGATAAACATGCAAATTGCATAGCAGCAATTGTAGAGGAATTCTTTTTTTTTGTTAACACTAAAATTAGCGGCATTAAAAAATATCATCATCAGCAATAAGCCGCTTAACATATAGCCTATAATCAGTTCATTGTAGTCTCTTGTATAGCGTATGTGTTGGTAGCGTAGAAGGTAATTTTTTTTCACCAAGTCCAATATAAATGTATTGAATTTACTTTTTCTAAATGTCAACTCCGCAATAAAAGTGATGCTTTTGCCTTCAGGTAAAAGAAAGGACTGAAAGCCATCGTCATTACTATCGTCTTTTAAAGGGGTTAATTTATTTTCTGGCGAAATGCTATAAAGGGTACTATTGCGGAACCCATTTCCCGGATAAAAATAGCAGGTGTCGTCTGCGGTCGTGTTGTTTTGCAAAGTGAATTTTACGAAAACAGTTTTATTTACAAGTCTTGTGGGTACAAGGCGTTGTATGTTATAGTAATTAAAGGTTTTCCATTGTTGTTGTAAAATATTATTCCTGCTAACTGTATCCTCTACATCAATTATTATGTAGCATTTATCAAGCAATGAATAAACATCTTTTGCCGCGGTCAATTCCGTGGTGAGGCTATCAGCAGCCTGTTGGCCAAAGGTCCACGCCGATAAAATTGAAAATATAAGGATGCAAATTAATTTCCTCAACTGCGTACGTTTTATCAAACCTACGTTTTTTCGTTGATATCTTTTTATGCCATGGCATTCAAATTCTCTAATGTTACAGCAACGGATTTTTATATCTTTGTTGGTAATGGCAAGTAAAGCGAAATCAGGTAAATCTAAATCTGCAGGTAAAGAAGGATTAAAAGCAGAAACCGAAGAAAAAGTAGTGGTAAAAGAATTAATTAAGGATGAGCGTACACGGAAAATAACAGGCACCATTCTGCTGTTGTTATCTTTTTTATTTTTTATAGCGTTTACGTCTTACCTGTTTACCTGGCAGGATGACCAGGATAAAGTATTTCTGCACGGGTATAAGTTGTTGTTGGGTACCGACGATAAAGTAAGTAACCTGTTGGGCACATTTGGCGCCTTTATTTCTCATTTTTTTATTTACAAAGGTTTCGGTATTGCGTCTTACTTTATCTGCAGTTTATTTTTTGTTGCGGGAAGTAATTTGTTTTTTGGAAAAAAAATATTCTCTCTCCGCCGCAATATAAAATATGTTATTACCGGCTTGATTATTTTAAGCGTAACTGCGGCTGTAATAATGAATGGAAAGGGGTTTCCGTGGGGAGGGGCTGTTGGAAATATGGTGCGGGACTGGATGTATAAAGTAATAGGAAAAGTGGGTACACTGGCCGTATTAGCTGTATCGATACTGGTGTATGTTATCTGGCGTTTTAACCCTGTTTTTGCATTGCCGTCGAAGAAAGTAAAAACTTTAATTGAAGAGGAGGAAGCTATTGAAGAACCTATTGTTGAAGAAACATTTCCCCAGCCGGAAGTTGTGAGCAAAACAAATAACAAAGGGAATAAAGTAAAGGGCGATGGTGCCATGCTTGACATACCAATGGAAGTGAATCCCGGGCTAAGCCACGATTTGCATATTGTTGAGAAAGAAATACTCCCAGCTGTTTCACCCCGAAGCATACCGCTAGCAGCTAAAGAGGAGGTAATAGATGAAGCAAAACTTTTTATAGATGATTCGGTAAATGACAGACTAGCCGGAACGAAAAACAGGGAAGTAAAAAGCAGCCTGGATCCTGCGCTTGAATTGGAAATAAAATCTGTTCCCGAATTGGTTACTGAAGCGGAACAAACAGCGGCAAAACAAACAAAATCTTCCGGTATTGATATACCGTATGATCCTATACTGGATTTGCGTGATTATAAATATCCGCAACTTGATTTACTGGAAGCGCATGGCAGCGAAAAGATTGTACAGGATCCGGCAGAGCTGGAAACCAATAAAAACCAGATTATTAATACCCTTAAAAATTACGACATCAATATTCAGAAAATTTATGCAACGGTGGGCCCAACGGTTACTTTGTATGAAATTATTCCTGCTGCCGGTGTACGCATTTCAAGAATAAAAAATCTGGAAGATGATATCGCTCTAAGCCTTGCTGCATTGGGTATCCGTATCATTGCGCCCATCCCCGGCAAAGGTACTATTGGTATTGAAGTGCCCAACGCAAAGAAGACAATTGTGAGTATGCGTACGTTGTTGGATACAGATAAATTCAGGCAAAATAATTTTTCTCTTCCTATTGCCATTGGTAAAAAAATTAATAACGAAAATTTTATTGTTGACCTTGCCAGTATGCCTCATTTACTGATGGCGGGCGCAACCGGCCAGGGTAAATCTGTTGGCTTAAATGCCATCCTTGTTTCGCTGTTATACAGCAAACATCCTTCCCAATTAAAATTTGTATTAGTAGATCCTAAAAAGGTAGAACTAAGTATTTACAAAACGATTGAAAAGCATTTCCTGGCAAAATTGCCCGGTGAAGAAGATGCTATTATTACCGATACTAAAAAAGTAGTACACACATTGAATGCTTTGTGTATTGAAATGGATAACCGATACGATTTGCTGAAAGAAGCAGGCTGCCGAAATATAAGGGAGTACAATGAAAAATTTGTGGCCCGAAAATTAAATCCTGAAAAGGGACACCAGTTTTTACCGTTTATTGTGTTGGTGGTTGATGAATTTGCTGATTTGATAATGACGGCGGGTAAAGAAGTTGAAATGCCAATAGCACGGCTGGCACAGCTTGCCAGGGCGGTAGGGGTGCATTTAATTATTGCTACGCAAAGGCCAAGCGTTAACATTATTACCGGAACCATCAAAGCTAACTTTCCGGCCCGGATTGCATTTAAGGTAAGTAGTAAAATAGACAGCAGAACAATTTTAGATGCAGGTGGCGCTGAGCAGTTGATTGGCAAAGGCGATATGCTGATCAGTTACAACGGAGAACTGGTGCGGTTGCAATGTGCTTTTGTTGATACGCCGGAAGTAGATAAGATTGTAGATTTTATCGGCGACCAGCGGGGATATGCGCAAGCTTTTTTGTTGCCTGAATACGTGGATGAAAAGGAAATGGAAGGAAAAGATTTTGACCTGAATGATAAGGATGCATTGTTTGAAGATGCCGCCAGGTTAATTGTGGCCAGCCAAAGTGGAAGTACTTCCTTGTTGCAACGCAGGATGAAACTGGGCTACAACCGTGCAGGCCGCCTGATGGATCAGCTGGAAGCAGCTGGTGTAGTAGGGCCTAACCAGGGTAGTAAAGTACGGGATGTATTGATTAAAACAGAAGCAGATTTACAAATGTACCTCGACAACTCTTTGTAAGGCTACTCTAATATCTTTTCCATTTGCATGCTGCGGGAACCTTTTATCAGCAGCAGTGCATTTTTAATATTTTGTTGATGAAACCAATTTTTTGCCTCTGTTGAGGTAGAGAAATAAAGATAAGGATGTGGAACCAGCTTAAAATCTCCACCCACCAACACTACTTTTTGCCAGTTATATTTTTCAATCAATTCGATCAGCTTTATATGTTCAGCGTGGCTTTCATCACCAAGTTCCATCATACCACCCAACAGTAAAATTTTATTGTCGCCTTCGATGGCTGCAAAATTTTCTATGGCGGCCTTCATACTGCTGGGGTTGGCATTGTAGGCATCCAGGATGATTTTGTTACTATCTTTTTCTATCATTTGTGACCGGCTGTTAGTAGGATTGTATTCGTCCAATGCAGCTTTAATTTTAGGTTCTGCTACTTTAAAGTATTTGCCCACTGCTATTGCAGCCAATACATTTGGAAGGTTATA
>JANYFI010000265.1 GCA_025362765.1 Ferruginibacter sp.
TTCAATACGAAACCGCAGGAGCATTGGGAAAAGGAGAACGGATTTTTATTACTGCTAAGTTGCCCAATTATATAAAAGTGGGGAATGATGATTTGATTGAGCAGTATTTGTTTTTAACTACTTCGCATGATGGTGGCGGCAGTATTACAGCAGCCTTTACTCCCGTAAGAATTGTTTGTAATAATACTTTAAATGCAGCCCTTCGCAACCATAGCAATGCTTTTAAAATAAGGCATACAGCCAATGCAAAAGAACGTTTGGAAGAAGCTCATAAACTAATGGGAATTACCAATCAACTAAGCAATGAACTGGAAGGAATTTTTAATCAATGGGCCAAAATTCGTATTACAGACCCCGAAGTTAAAAAGCTGATTCAAATGGCATTGGTGCCTAACAAAGAAGTGTTGCAAAATATACAGGCTGGTAAAGATGATGAATTATCCACCTGTTTTAAAAACATGACCGATGCAGCTTTTGAATATGCTATGACCAATGAAACGCAACAATTAGAAACTACAAAAGGCAGTTTGTTTGGTGCATATAATGCCGTAATTATGGAAAGTAAAAGATTATGTAAAGCAACATCATAAAATAGGTTTAAACCGGCTGTGTTTAGACTTTTACTTTACAGTATCACTTCACATAATAATTCGACTATTTTTTAAGATTCTTCAGCCATTCCAATAGAGTATCATCTTTTTCCCAAGATTTGTCTTTGGATTTTTCAGGTTTCATTTCTACATAAACCTTTTCAAAAGCATCTCGCTTTTGTTTGGAGTCTGCTCGGGCATAAATGTCAGTTGTCTGAACAGATACGTGTCCGAGAATATCACGTATGTAAACGAGGTTAACGCCAGCTTGCAAAAGGTGCATCGCTTTTGAGTGCCTGAGGGAATGGCAACTGATTGTTTCTGGTATGATACCTGGATTTATTTTCCTTGCCTGATCGGCATATGTTTTTAAAATGTATGTTATGCCTGCACGGGTAAGCTTTACCTTTCTTGTATTTGAGAACAATGGATACAGATTGGCGTGTGATTCCAACAAATGCATTTCCTGCATATACTTTTTCAGGAACACGATTTGTTCCTCATTGAGCGGAACCATCCGGGCTTTACGCCCTTTGCCTACAAGCTTTACAAGGTTAGGGGAATCCAGCCTAATACTGGAAGGTGTAAGGTCAATCATTTCCTGCACTCTGGCACCGCTATCATACATGAGGGCAAGTAATGCAAGATTTCGGCGGCCATTACATGTATCAATATCCGGTTGCTCAAGGAGCAACTTTATACCGTCTGTCGTAAGATAATTGATGCTTTTTTTCTGGTGCTGTTTTACTTTTATCGAGATAATTTTCTGCCACTCAAACAACCTTTCCGGATTTTCATATTGTAAATAATTTAAAAAAGAACGGATAGCGGCAAGACGATTATTTCGGGTGGCGTTGCTACAATGCCTGCTTTGTTGTAACCACTCAAGAAAATCTATGACTGTTTCTTTGGTTATTTTTTCAAGTGTCAGCTTTTGCACACCTATGCCTTTTTGCTCTTTCATAAAGGTGATGAACTGAACAAAAGTGTCTTTATAAGCCAAGATGGTATTGTGGCTGACATTGCGCTCTCCCGGAAGATATTTGGCGAAAAAGTCACTTAGATATTTTGCAAAATTAGTTGCTTCCATTGTTTAGGTTCGTTTTAGTTTTAGGAAAAATATGAGCTGAGATTTCGTTTTCGTCTTTCAGTATATCCTGATATATTTCAGCCGTAAGCCTTACATATTGGTCTGTCGATTTCAATGACCTATGCCCCAGGCATGTTGACAATAAAGGCAGCGAATAGTACAGATCCAATCCGGATTTAGACATTTTGATAAGTGAGTGAACAGCAAACGAGTGTCTTAAATCATGAAGGCGAGGACCTTTGTGATCTCCTTGATGTGGTATTCCGGAGGCTGCCAACGCCTTTCTGAACCAATCATAGACTACGCCCTGCGAACACCTTGTTCCGATTGGAGAGACAAAGAAAAAATTTTTCTCATCCTTAATCCGGGGTAGAGGCATTCGATCCCGATAATGTAAATACTGCTTGAGTATTATTGCCAAAGTCTCAGACAAAGGTGATATGCGTTCATCTCCGTTTTTACTCTTTCTAACGTAAAGACATTTCTTGTCAAAGTCGACATCCTTATTTTTTAAAGACAGTGCCTCGTTGATTCTAACACCAGTTCCGTATAAAAGACGTATTACGGCCGGCATTATAAAAAGGGTTGTGTTCAGGTGTCTGTCATATAACTCAAAATGATCGCAAGCCTGAAAGATGTCCGTCATCTGTTTATTAGTAAAGATATGTGGAGTAAACCCGCTTATCTTCCGGGGTAGTCTTGGGATATAACAAGCATAACCGATACTGCACATATACTTGCAGAACTGTGCCAGGATGGAGTATTTATCATAGATTACGGATTGTCCATCATTTATCCGGGTAGCTCTCCACTGCTCAACCTGATGTTTTGTGATCCCTATTTCCTTTACGTCCTTATGCAAAATAAAATTGTCCAGATCAAGAAAAAACCATTGAGCTCTTAATGAGGTGTAGCCAAGCCCATTTTTTATGGCTATAAATTGTTCGAAATAGGGGGCGTAGATGCTTTGATAGTTTAGCTTATTCATAAAAAATCCCTCCTTTTTGTTCATAGAAGTTATTAGAAACAGATGGAACATCCAATACACATTGGCTTAGAGTATCTATATCGATCCGTAGGTAAGACATAGTGGTTTCTGTACTCCGATGCCCAAGGGCCTCGGATATGACAGGCATAGATTCTTTGTTCTCCAAAAATCGGCAGGCGAGGCTGTGACGCATAGCGTGTGCTCCATGTCTCCTACCATTGACATCTACTCTGGAAGCCTCGATCATGCGTCCGAACGCAAGGCTAACTGAACTATTTGTCATAGGAGAAAAAGGTGCACGCGTAAAAAGGAAGACTTTGTCCGACTCACTATGTTTTCGGCCATATTTCAAATAATCTATGAGTGCTTCGCCCACGGCTGCTAACAAAGGAAGTTTGATTTCTTTTTCCGTTTTAAACTGGGATAAGGTGATAGTGCTTTGCTCCCAATCGAGATTACCAAAACTCAAATAAGCAATATCTGATGCCCTCAGTCCCAAGCGTGTCGCCAATAGCATCATGGCATAATCCCTTTTTCCGGTAGCATCTGATCTTTGAATGGAGGCTTCTATTTGTAACACTTCCTTTTCGCTATATACGGAAGGCAATTTTTCCCCTCGGGAATATTTAAAATGCTGAAGAGATAATGAAAGGTCAGTTGCTAATAGATGCTCTTCATAGAGATATCGCAAGAAAAATCGGATCGATGCTATTACAAATATCTTGTTGTTTGTACTGGTAGAAAGGAATGTCATAATTTGGATTTCCTTAATCTCTTCTAAACTTTGGATTTGTTTGCTTTCCAGATAAATAAACAATCTGTAAAGGGATAGCCGATACTCACTTATTGTTTTTTTTGTACGGCGTAACGACCCAAGATGCAGCAAGAATTTTTCCATTGCAAGACCTACCAGGCCTGATAATTCTCTTTTGAGCGGCTTGTAATGATATTTACTAATTGCGCCTTTCTCTTGAAATTCGTTTAAGAAATTGACACTCCTGATTATGTCATCTTCATATCGGGAAATGATATCTCCGGTCACTGTAGAACGAAGAAATTTTTCCCCCACAGAGGCGTCATAACATGGTATCGATTGCTTAACCATGTATGGCACTATTTTTTTCAGCCATAAGAACTTGTACATATTAATTCTGGCAACAGAAAAACGATGCAGTTCAAAATATTGAATGCATTTTTTAATTAACTCTTCAAATGTTTCCATTGATTACTATTTTAAATTTTGTAGGCAATATTGCCTTCTACAAAATAAATAAAGTAGTAACCTTATGTAAAGTGATTATGTAAAGTAGTATACCGAACACAGAAGCTTAGGGTGTTTTGATACGATTACTTTGCATAATCTTTTACTTACCATAATTACGGTTATGTAAAGCTTTACATAACGGTGACAGGGTATTTTCAAAATGTAAGGACTTACAAAAGTGAGGAAGCAAAACTGAAATCTTTATTGTTTGGAGGTACTGGACAATTGAGGACACAAAAAGCATTTCAACTTTGTGAGCGTTTTGCAAAGGCTGAGGTAATGGAATTTTACAATTAAGATTTTTCAGGGGCAAACTTTTTTGTTTGCCCCTTTTTTATTAAGACTTTTAAAGCCTGGAAACGAGCCACGCTTGAGGGCGTGGCTCGTTGGTTTAATGCAATAAATACTAAAATAATTGTTGCCGATGATTTTGAAATTTTCAGATGTGGTTATAAGTAAATAGTCGAAAAGGCTCAAACGTTACCCTTCGAAATTATTACGGAATCATCTGATGGTATAGCCCCTCTCGAAAAAGTAAAAAAGTTTCGGCCAGACATTGTAATTACTGATTTTAAAATGTCGCTACTGGATGATTCTCGTGCCTGCGGCATCATCAAGGAAAAATATTCCAAAACAAAAATCATCGTACTTGCTTCTTTTGAACAGGGAAAGGAATTAATTGAAATGACAGCTGCTGGCGGAGCAAATGGCTATCTTATTAAGCAGGTGAATAAATCTGAACTAATGAACGCGCTCACAACTGTTACCGAAGGCTTGCCGTATTATTGTGCTACTACAACAAAAATCCATTTTGACGCATTGCAAACAAACTGCAAAAAGAAAAAAATCCTTTCTATGTCCAGGAAATGAAAACGATTCAGCTGATTTGTAAACAACTGACTGCAAAGGAAATAGCGGGTACGTCGCGTCTTGGAAATCGCTCAGTTGAAGATTACAAGCGCAATATCAAGGAAAAGAATGGAGCAAGAAATATGGTGGGAATCGCAATGTATGCTTTAGCCAACGACCTCGTAAAAATGAGCGAGCTAGATCTATTTTAAGATTTTTTTACTGGTTGAAATAATAACCAGGCAGCTGTTTGTTTAATAGAAGCAGCTTCAATCCGGTAGATAAAAAATTGTAAAAATCATACGGCGGAACCCATCAATATCAACCTCTGGATAGAAGAAATTAGGTGTCGTAACTGAAATTAATTGCAACCACACAAAGCTACTGATTGACTAAACACCCTTCAAGTGCTTCCATCATCTTTACGCTGCCAGCAAAAAAAGGCGTTCGCTCATGGATCGTCGCAGGCTGTATATCCAGTATACGCCGCCGGCCATCTGTTGCTTTACCCCCGGCTATCTCTGTAATAAATGCAAAAGGATTGCATTCATACAACAACCTTAATTTTCCTTCCGGTCTGTTGGCAATGGCAGGATACATAAAGATGCCACCCTTAATTAAATTACGGTGCAAATCACTTACCATACTGCCAGTATAACGTTGCGTATAGGGACCGCCAGTGGTGTCATCTTTTTGCTGACAGGCAGTAATATATTGTTGCACCCCCGGCTGAAACTGAAAGTAATTGCCGTGGTTCACGGCATATATTTTTCCTTCCGGCGGGCAATGTATATCAGGGTGGCTCAACGTAAATTCTCCAATAGAAGGGTCGAGTGTAAAACCATTCACACCCCTGCGGGTGGCATATACTAAAATAGTAGAAGACCCATAAATAACGTATCCGGCGGCTATCTGTTTGATGCCCGGTTGTAAAAAATCTGCTGTTGTTACAGGTGTACCCTTAGGTGTTATCCTCGGCAACACGCTGAATATGGTGCCAACGGCCACATTCACATCTATATTACTGCTGCCGTCCAGCGGATCAAACAGGCAAACATATTTACTGTTATTACTTATCGCATCATCAAACACCAGTATATCGTCCAGCTCTTCACTGGCAATACCTGCACAACTAATGCCATGCCGCAATACGCCCGCAAACTGATCGTTGGCAAATACATCCAGCTTTTTTACTGCTTCGCCCTGTATATTCATCACACCTGCATCTCCTAAAATATCCACCAGGCCGGCTTTATTTACTTCCACATATACCCTTTTGGCCGCCAGGCCAATGCCCCTCAGCAGCCCGGATAGTTCGCCTGTTGCGTGGGGAAAATTGCGCAGTTGCTGAATGGTAAATTCATCCAGCGTTTGTACTTTTCTGTTGATCGGCATCATGGCACGTTATTTTAAATCTGGTGCTAAAGTACCTGAATAAAAGCATTCCGATTATTTCGGCTGCGTACTCCTTACACGATAAAAAATAAAAAAATACAGTTCCTTCAATTATTGTCGCACTTTATTAAATCCTATTTAAAATGTCAACGAATGCACTGAACTGATGGCTAACAACGGGCGCAATAAAATAATTAAATACACGATTTCAAACCGCTTTTGTCAACTGCCATAAAAAAAACACCTGTTACCTTCATCCTTCAATAACGATTGTTAACAAAAGCCACCATGTGATGCCCTTTAAAACAAAACCGATCATACCGGAAAGTATTTTAACCAGTATGGGATTTCCTTTTAACCAGCCCGTGCATTATCAGTTACCACCCGAAATATTATCCCGGCAAACGGTGCAGCGGGGCGAAGGGCTGTTGAACGATACCGGCGCATTGGTAATTTCAACCGGTGAATTTACCGGCCGCAGTCCGGACGATAAGTTTATTGTTAAAGATGAATTAACCAACCTCACCATCGACTGGAATAATTTTAATCAGCCAATCAGTGCCGCCTGTTTTAACCGTTTGCATACAAAAATGATCGCCTGGCTGGCAGGTAAAGAAATATGGATGCGGGATTGCCTGGCATGCGCTCACCCCGCATACCGGCTCAATATCCGTGTGATCAATGAAACTCCCTGGAGCAATCTTTTTGCATACAATATGTTTTTACGACCGGCAGAAGAGGCACTCCAAAATAGTACACCGCACTGGCACATTATTCATGCCCCGGGTTTTAAGGCCGATCCTTTAACAGAGGGCACCCGCAGCGCCAACTTTACCATCATTAGCTTTTCCCAAAAAACAATTTTAATCGGTGGCACCGCTTATACCGGCGAAATAAAAAAAGGCATTTTTTCCGTATTGAATTATATTTTGCCGAACGATAAAAATGTGCTGAGTATGCACTGTTCGGCCAATGTAGGTAACGCTGGTGACACGGCTATATTTTTTGGCCTCAGTGGTACCGGCAAAACAACACTTAGCGCAGACCCGAACCGATACCTTATAGGCGACGATGAACATGGTTGGACAGAAGATGCCATATTTAATTTTGAAGGCGGGTGCTATGCTAAAACAATTGACCTTACGGCAGACAAAGAACCCGAAATTTTTAATGCCATCCGGCCCGGCGCCCTGGTAGAGAATGTCACCTTTGTTGAAGACACCAACAGGATTGATTTTGCCAG
>JANYFI010000447.1 GCA_025362765.1 Ferruginibacter sp.
CTCCCTCATCTGTTTTGGTAATATTTTGCACGGCGCTTTCCACCTGCACTGAGTTGCTTTCGGCCTTTCTTTTTTCACCTGCCGCACCGCCCTTTGCAGGTTCCTGTAACTTCCATTGAACTTTTTGATTGGGCTGCAATACTAACCGGCGATCCTGCTCTTTTTTCATCGTAACTTCTACCACGCCTCTTATCAGGGAGGTTTCCGTAATTTTTTCGCCGGGGTATGCTTTTACGTCAAACGCAGTACCCACTGCTCTTACATCCATTGCAGCCGTATGTACAATGAAAGGAACGTCCATATTATGTTTTACGTCAAAAAAAGCTTCTCCCTCCAGGAAAATATCCCTGGTTGAAATGCCATAGCCTTCACCGATGATTACCTTACTGCCACTATTCAGCGTTACTACCGAACCATCAGGTAATTGAAAATTTTTTCTTTCGCCATTGGCTGATAAAAAAGTTTTCCAAACTTCTTTTTTTTCGTTGCTGTTAAAGCGATCATTTAATATAAATACAAGCACAACTGCCGCAACTGAAGCAATCAGCGCAAGCATTATTGAAACGATGTTTCTTTTCTTCTTACTACCAGCTTCTGTCATTTCATCAACAGCGCCGTCGGCCTGCTCCTCAACAGCGTTTTCTGCTAACCAACTATTTTTTTTTACTGTTACATGTTCTTTTTCAACATGCAGGATGGCATCAACACCAGCAGGCGCAACTGCTACCGCTTTTACATGAGCAGATTTATCATAGTTAAAAAGAGAAGCAATTATTTTAGCTGAAATAGCATCCGGCATATTGATATCCGGTGTGTAATTCGACCAGGCCTTCTCCAAAAAAAATTGCATTTGTTCATCAGTTAAACCTGCCACCAAATGAGCGAGCTCCAGCTGTTGCTCCAGAGTAATTCTGTTAGTAAAGTGTAATTCAATAAGGTGCTCAATTTTTGTTAAAGGCATGGCCATGTATAATTATTTGAGGCAACGTTTTTATAAGCAGTATTGCAGCCAATTATGGCATCGTTATTTACTAAGACAAATAAGTGGAGATTTAATACTAGTACAAAACCATGTATTTTAAAAATATTTTAAAATACATGCATAAAAATAAATACGATGATAAGATGTTCAATTTCGAGTTTAAGACGCAAATGTTCCCGGATAGTTTTTATGGCCACTGCAAGATGGTTCTTTACCGTAAAAGTTGAAATTTTTAATGCCATGGCTATTTCATCGTGCTTTAGTCCCTGCTCCCGGCTTAATTTAAACACCAGGTGCTGCTGAGGCGGAAGCCGCTGTAGCACTTCATTTATTAAGTGTTTTACCTCCTGGTGATCGATGTGCTCTTCCGTAGATCTTTCAGATACCTGCCCTTGATCCAGTATATTTGACAGCATGAGTGTTTCGCTCGTCATGCGCCGGAAATGATTGACCGCCTGGTTTTGAGCTATTGTAAATATAAAGGCACCAAAGTTTTCAATCTTGTCCAGCTGGCCGCTGTTTTTCCATAATTTTAGAAAAACATCCTGCACCATATCCTGCGCCAGTTCGGGATTTTCCGTAATTTTTAATACATAACCATACAGCTTATGCCTGTATAAATAAAAGAGTTGAACAAATGCAGCTTCATTGCCCTGTGCGGCAAGATGCAGTATGTTTTTTTCTGATGGTAGTTTTTCGTTTGGCAAAAAAGATAGTTAATTAGTGTTCCAAGTTATTGAATTTCCTTCCAAAGAAAATCTTTATAAAATCAATTAATTAAAATTTGATTACGCAAACGTTTGTTCAATTTTGTTAACTCCTGCTCTGTGTACATAAAGATCAATTTCACAAAATGTTAACCGGGCAAAATATTTTTCATTAAAAATTTTTACCCGGTATTTCGTTTCATGTTGATTGGGTTATGGACGAAAAATGCTGGTAAAAACATGAGATAATTTGACTTTTTGCCTGTCTGGTTTGATCCTGTCAGGGTATGCTAAAGTGTCGGGGTGAGGCAAAAGAAACAAAAAGATGCCTGACACCTGACCGAAAGACTATACTCTTTTTTGTGCCAGGCGATTTCCGGGACTTATAGTAAAATTCCCGATCATCATTTTCCATTTGTAGAAAAAACACTAAGATGGATTGATTTTTTTACCACAAACTGAGTTAATTTATCGGCCTATTTTTACATCATCAAAGCAAATAACAACGCTTCGTTTTTATCCAATATCCATCCAAAAGCCAACACTAATTGTATTTGCTTTGATGATGTAAAAATAGGCCGATAAATTAACT
>JANYFI010000458.1 GCA_025362765.1 Ferruginibacter sp.
CAATCATAATTGGTTTCAATGTTCGTCCGTCAATGCAGGCAGCCCGTTTGGGTGAGCAGGAAGGAATACAGATCAAGCTATACTCTATCATTTACAATGCTATTGAAGAAATACGCAGTGCAATGGAAGGTATGCTGGAACCAGGAGTGGAAGATAAAGTACTGGCCAACGTAGAAATTAAAGAAATGTACAAATTTGATAAAGCTACGGTTGCAGGATGTATTGTGCTGGAAGGTAAAATTGCAAGGAATAACCGTATCCGTGTGGTAAGAGACGGCATCGTAATTTTTACAGGCGAACTGGGTAGTTTGAAACGTTACAGGGATGATGTAAAAGAAGTAACGACTAATATGGAGTGCGGTTTAACTATTAAAAACTACGCTAATATTCAGGTGGGAGACATTGTAGAAGCTTTTGAAGAAGTAGAAGTAAAACGTACTTTGTAACCTATTGCTTTTTTGTTACTGCACAAACATTTGTTAAACATAATTATAAAAGGGCTATTGATAAAATAGCTCTTTATTTTTGACCTTTAGCCTATTGAATTTGTTAATAAGGTTACCATTGATTAAAAAATAAGATGAATACAAAAAAGGGGTTTTCGTTTATTGCGGTGTTTATATTATCATGTACTACTGTACTTGCCCAGCCGGCAAGAATAGTGGCCGATAAAATAATTGCGGTGGTGGGCGACAAGGTTATTTTAAAAAGTGATATTGACAATACCATCACAGATATGCAAAGGCAATCGCCAGGAGTTGCCATACCGGCAAACGCCCGATGCATGACACTGGAACAATCGATGGGCGTAAAAGCCCTGGTATTACAAGCTGAAAGAGATTCTTTGCCGGTGACGGAAGAAGAAGTGGCCGCTGATATTGACAACCAGATCCGGTATTTTATCGGCGCCTACGGTAGTAAAGAAAAACTGGAAGAAATTTCCGGCAAATCAATGTACCAGTTAAAGGAAGATTTCAAAGAAGGATTCAGAGAAAGGAAACTGGCCGCAGCAATGCGTGATAAAATTGTGGGAGGCATCAGGATAACCCCGAATGAGGTAAAAGCGTATTTTGATAAACTGCCCAAAGACAGTTTGACATTTTATGAAAGTGAACTTGAAATAGGTCAGGTGGTGGTTTTTCCCAAAGCAAGCAGAGAGGCTGAAGAATATTGCATAGAACAATTGAACCAGTTTAAACAAGAGGCTGAAAGTGGTAAAAAAGATTTTAAAAAGCTGGCGGATATTTACTCAGATGACGAAGCTACGCAAAGTCAAAATGACGGGCAACTGGATTTGAACCGTAGCCAGAAAGGGTTTGATGCCACTTTTATGGGAAAGGCATTTTCTTTAAAAGAAGGACAGATCAGCAGTCCGTTTAAAAGCGCATTTGGCTATCATATAATACAAATGGTAAGCCGTGCAGGCGATGACGCCACTGTAAGACATATATTGAAAATTCCAAAAATTACACCGACGGAAACGGAAGTGGCGATGAAAAAATTAGATTCAGTGAGGGCAATGCTAATAGCTGGTACCATGCAATTTGGAGAAGCCGTTTCCAAATACAGTGAAGATGAAAACAGTAAATTTACCGGCGGAAGAAAATCGAATAATGAAGGCAGCACTTATATTACCATCGACCAGCTGGATAAGGATATGGTAATAATGCTGAAAGATTTGAAAGTGGGAGAGTATTCACAACCCAAAGAGTTTGAAAACGAACGAAAAAAGAAGGGTGTTCGTATAGTGTATTTATTAAGCAAAAGTGAACCTCACCGGGAAAATATAAAGGACGACTATAATAAAATCGCTCAGCGGGCTTTGGAGGAAAAGAAAAATCTGGCTCTGGAAAAATGGTTCAACGAAAAGGTAAGTAGTTACTATATAAAGATTGATGACGAATATAAGGATTGTGACGAGATGAAAAAATGGGTAAATACCGCCACAGCAGCAACCAAAAAGTAAGCAAAAAGAAAATATAAAAGTAAAGCGTTCTGATAACCTTCAGAACGCTTTACTTTTGTACCATAAGTATAGTCAGCACCGAAACAACGGTACTGTAAAAATAAACAGCTTTAATCTTCGGCTTAAAAGGCATTGCGTGTATTTCTTATCCATCAGTAAAAAAATTTACAAAATAAAAAATTTTGATAGAGAAAAAAAAGCAGTTAAAACAGGAGCAAAAAACAGTGCTGGTTGGTATTGTAACCGGTGGTCAAACAGAAGAGCAGCTGACAGAATATCTTGAGGAGCTGGCTTTTTTGGCGGAGACCGCCGGAGTAATTGCAGTAAAAAAGTTCACTCAAAAATTACCGCATCCTGATAGCAGAACGTTTGTAGGGAAAGGCAAACTGGAAGAAATAAAGCGATTCGTAATAACCCATGCCGATGTTGAACTGGTTATTTTTGATGATGAATTAACCGGCTCACAAATTCAAAATATTGAAAAAGAACTGGGTGTAAAAACCATCGACCGCAGCGATCTGATACTGGATATTTTCGCCAGCAGGGCTAAAACCGCACAGGCCCGCACGCAGGTAGAGCTTGCCCAGTATCAATACATTTTACCCCGCTTAAAAGGTATGTGGAAACATTTGGAGCGGCAAGGCGGCGGCGTTGGTACCAGAGGCCCCGGCGAAACCGAAATTGAAACAGACAGGCGTATAGTAAAAGACAAAATTACACTGTTACGTAAACGCCTCGCTGAAATAGACCAGCAATCTTTTACTCAACGTAAAGAACGGGGAGAGTTTATCAGGGTGTCCCTTGTAGGCTACACCAATGTAGGAAAGTCAACGATCATGAACCTGCTCAGTAAAAGTGAAGTGTTTGCCGAAAATAAACTGTTTGCAACACTTGACACCACTACAAGAAAAGTGGTATTTGAACAAACTCCTTTTTTACTAAGTGACACAGTGGGATTTATCCGCAAGCTGCCGCATCATTTGGTAGAGAGTTTTAAAAGTACGTTGGACGAAGTAAGAGAAGCGGACATCCTGTTGCATGTTGTCGACATATCACATGCACAATATGAAGAACAGTTTGCAGTGGTTAATAAAACATTGTCCGAGCTCGGCGCCAGCGATAAACCTACGGTAACTATTTTCAATAAAATGGATAAATACCAGGCGGAGGCATTTGATGAATGGCTGGAAGAAGGGGTAAAAAAAGAAATACTTTTAGATTTAAAACAACGCTGGCAAAATGAAACCAACGGAAATTGTGTATTTGTATCTGCTACCGAAAAAACAAATGTGGATGAATTAAGGCAAACCATTTTAAATAAAGTACGGGAAATGTACCGTATACGATATCCCTATAAGGCCGAATTTTTTTACTAGTACAAAACAAATCCATGCAAACTTGTAAAAAAATAAGCTGGCATAAAATAGCTGATACGATTGAAGAAATTCCTTTCACAAAAAATGGGCTTATGGAAATTAACATTGCCAACAAAACTGTTTGCATTACCCTTAAAAATGGACAGATATCTGTTTGCTCAAATAAATGTCCACATGCGGGAGGAAAATTAAGCGATGGTTTTATCGATGCTACAGGAAATATTGTTTGTCCCTTACATCGGTATAAGTTCAGCCT
>JANYFI010000495.1 GCA_025362765.1 Ferruginibacter sp.
GCCGATTTTGATAATGATGGGTTAAGGGATATTCATATTACAAACGGTTTTGTCCGTGACCTCACCAATGGCGATTTTATTACATTTCGCCAGCAATTGTACAACACAAAAATTGTATCCGACCAGCAATATATCCATCAATTAATGGAGGAACTGGCAAAAATACCCGGAAGAAAAATCAAAAATTATTTTTATAAAAATACCGGGCAGCTAAATTTTATTGATAAAACGGATGATTGGGGAATTTCTAAAACAAGTTATTCCAATGGCGCTGTATATGCGGATCTAGATAATGATGGCGATTTAGATATTGTAACAAATAATATCAACGATGTGCCTTTTGTTTTAAGAAATAACCTGATTAAGGATAATAAGCTTCCTGTTGCCGACACCATAAATTTTTTACAAGTAAAGTTAAACGGCAATGATCAAAATTTAAATGGATTGGGTTCCACGATTAGATATGCAATTCACGGAGATATACAAATAGTAGAACAAAATCCCTGTAGGGGTTTTATGTCAAGTATTGAAAACCGGCTGCATATCGGGCTTGGAAAAGATTCCATTATAGACTCACTATACATTTACTGGCCTACAGGCAAAAGTCAAATACTTAAAAACATTGCGGCTAATCAAACCCTGGTGTTAGATGAGAACCTTGCCAAACCTGACAATGGTAACTTAGAGATATGGAAGAGGCCCTCACAAACAAATAGGGAGAACATACAATTTAAAAATTGCACCAGAGATCTTGGCATTGGGTTTAAACACCAGGAAGAAAACTATATCGACTATAATAGTTCCGCACTTTTGCCTCAAAAATATTCACAACTTGGCCCAGGTATTTCCGTAGGCGATTTAAATGGCGATGGATTGGACGATTTTTTTGTAGGTAACGGTTACAAGCATACTGGAGAGCTTTTTTTTCAGCAACAAAATGGAAAGTTCACCAACCGGCCGTTAACCACAGGAACAAAATATCAGGAAGATATGGGTAATCTTTTCTTTGATGCTGATGGCGATAAAGATTTGGATTTATACGTCGTAAGTGGCACAAGCGAATTTGTTGAAGGGTCACAGTACCAGCAGGACAGGCTTTATATTAATGATGGCCAGGGGAATTTTAAAATCGATACAAGTGCCTTGCCTGTTCTTACATCCAGCGGCTCCTGCGTTGTAGCCGGGGATATTGATAACGATGGTGACCTGGATCTTTTTGTTGGCGGCAGACAAATACCTGGCAAATATCCTCTTTCTCCACGTAGCTATTTATTAAAAAATGTCAATGGAAAATTTGTTGACGCTACTAGTTCTTTGGCACCTGAATTAGAAAATATTGGCATGGTTACATCTGCCTTGTGGACAGACTTTGATAATGACGGGCAAATAGATTTAATTGTTGCCGGAGAATGGATGCCCATTTGTTTTTTTAAAAATTATAATGGAAAATTGAAAAAATTAACAACCAATATTTCCGGTACTTCTACGGGTTGGTGGAACAGTATTATTGGTGGCGATTTTGACAATGATGGCGATACGGATTATATACTGGGAAACCTGGGACTTAATGCTAAGTTGAAGGCAACTATAGCACATCCAATTAGTATTGAAGCTGCTGATTTTAACAAAAATGGATCTGTTGATGCTGTCATGGGTTTTTGGTTAAAAGATAAAGATGGAAAATTAAATAATTTTCCGGTACCTCAACGGGAAATACTAATTACAAGTATACCGTCGGTTAGAAAATTCTATAACTTATTTGATGATTATGCAAATGCGGATATGAACTCATTTATTACAAAGCTGAATGTTGCACCCCTTTTCTCCGCAAACGCAACGGAGTTAAGAAGTATATATCTTGAAAATTTGGGTGGGGGGAAATTTAGTATGCATGCACTTCCGGTTGAAGCACAATTGGCACCACAATTTGGCATGACAGTAGGCGATTTTAATGGCGATGAAAATCTGGATGTGCTAATGGTAGGTAATTCTTATTCTTCCGAAGTTAGCACGGGGCAATACGATGCATCTTATGGCCTGTGTTTATTAGGCGATGGTCAAGGCAATTTTTCTGTTGTAAAACATACCGGTTTTTTTTCAGATGGCGATAGTAAAGGCATGGCGCAGCTGTACGATCATAACAATAACCCGGTTTTTTTAGTCGCTAGAAACAATGATTCATTATTGGCATTTAAGCAAGTAAAAAATAGAGTGCCTAAGGTTGACCTTGTTCCTTCAACGACAGCTTATGGTCCTGCTAAAATTAAAATATCTAATGGCAAATATAGAAAGGTAGAGTATTATTATGGTTCGGGATACCTATCTCAATCTTCCCAAAAAGCAAGTCAATAACAAAAATTAAAAAGATAGAATAATCATATTCTATCAACAAAAACGAATGTAACAAAAATCTTCAGAGGTTATGGGCAATGATATGTCACTGAATAAATGGTTAAATTAAAATAGTTACGTTTTTTAACAGCATGATAAATAGATTTTTTTTTGTTTGTCTTTTTCAGTTCAAAAGGGTAAGCTAACTCAATTGACTATAGAGATTTTTTGATCATGAGCTAAATCATTATTGTAAGTAACACGGAAGGAAGAATAAAGATCGACTATTGACTAATTGCATCTTAAACCAGTTTTTAAAATATAAAAAAAGTAATGCCTAAATTAAAATTGCAGCTATATATAGCAGTCCTTTGTTGTTTTTGTTTTACCGCTTGCGATTAAGGCACCACAACACCACCTCCGGTAGA
>JANYFI010000510.1 GCA_025362765.1 Ferruginibacter sp.
GCTCAAAAAAGCAAGGCTTATACTGGCTTGTATGAAACCTTTATTACACCGGAAGTGAAAGCAAGGATATTGTTTTACCCCACCAATTCACATGTTGGTTTTAGTGTGATAGCCGAACAACACATTGGGAAAGATAATTTACTCAGTGGCAGGATAGGCGTGCCTATTGTGTTAATCAACAGCCAAAAAACACCCGCCGCCAGTGTTGAATGTTATGTAGCTTTCTTTGACATAAACCACGCCGTTAAAAATCTGCAGGGCCGCGGCAGCCGAACAACGGTTGGGATTGCCGTAGGTATTCCCTTTAGCAGGTTGATGTATTAATGAGGTGAGCAATTTCGATAGACATTATTGCGATTTACGGCTTCTGGCGTTGGTTCATAAGACGCGACGGCGGCCTGCTTCATAAGATGATTATTAGATGCGTTACTAACACCGGCGAAAAATTAATAAGCAATGATCAGGATTTAATGTCCGCTTCTGGTTTTGTAAATGCTTTTGTTTTATCCAGCTTTATTTGATATAGTCATGGTAATAGCCACCTACGCCATTTAGGTTTATTTGCAAAATATTCGTCATAATGTTTGTCGGAATTATAAAACTGATTCTTAAAAGGCAAATTGTTTTTTCTGGTGTATTCAGCGTAGTCTTTTTCGGTATCAAAGGTCCTGTTAATTTTTGTGGTCAAATTACAAACTATAAAATTAAACGTGGGACTATTAGTATTCTGATGTGACACTTCTGCACAAAGAAAATTATCCTTAACAATAAAATTTCCTATTTGAAGTTCGTCCTTGTTAAGTCGAGTTTTTTCAAGGTCAGGATAAAAGTTTGTCCATGCAAAATCTGGGCTGTAAATAATTTGTCCATAACCAATTGGTAATTGTGGGTTATCACCTAATCCTGTGTCTTGCCAATATGAAAATGAAAATGCGAATAATCCTAAGGAAATTACAAAATGAAGAAAAAGCCAGTTTTTAATTTTATATTTCATTCTATTTTCAAGCCAAATATTTTTCGTCTTTTTTAATATTAAATAAAGACCAATAAAAATAATTGTCGTGTAAATAGTTGATAGAACTATTGTTTTTATAATAAGAGCAATCAGTCCAAATAATTGTAAAAACATTTTAGTCCGAAGTTTAAATTAATTTTAGGGTGTTCGAAAGAGGCTGCATACAATGTTTATATTTACTCAATCAGACGCAACTTGCCCCTTGCGTAAATGATTAATTATTAATTGTAATCGGCAGTGCTTTTTAGATTGTGAATTGTGTCAATCCGATTACAAACCTAAAGTAGTTCTTTTATCGGGAAAATATAAATGGCCTAAAATAAACCAACCTCACGGCTTGCCGTACACTTTTTCTCCACCCAAAAAAGTAGCCACTACTTTTACCTGCAGTAATTTTTGGGGCACAGTGGTCATAATATCCGCATCCAGTATCACAAAATCCGCCAGCTTGCCTGCTTCTAAACTTCCTTTTTCATTTTCTTCAAAGTTAGCTTTGGCTGCCCAGATGGTCATGCCGCGTAAGGTTTCTTCTCTTGATAAGGCGTTCTCCAGTTGAAAGCCGCCCGCAGGCCAGCCCTTGGCGTCTTTTCTTACAACCGCTGCATAAAAGGTTTTAAAAGTGGAGATGTCTTCCACCGGAAAGTCTGTGCCTAAGGGAATCCAGCCGTTTTGTTGCAGCAATTGTTTATAGGCATAGGCGCCTTTTTCTCTTTCCTTTCCCAGTCTTTTACCAGCCCAGTACATATCACTGGTAGCATGCGTGGGTTGTACCGATGGGATGATACTATTGTTGCCAAACAAATTGAAATCTGCGGGGTTAATTATCTGGGCATGTTCTATGCGCCAGCGTAAATCGTTTTTACCTTGTAAATAAGTGGCGTAAGTTTTCAGGATGATTCTGTTGGCGCTGTCACCAATGGCATGCGTACATAACTGAAAGCCTTTTTGTTTGGCCCAGTTGGCTACAGAATCAAAATGGGCGGCACTACTTAACAAAAAACCATAGTGGCCAGGTTGGTCGCTGTAAGGTTGTAGCAGGCAGGCACCTCTTGAACCCAGGGCGCCATCTGAGTACATTTTTATACTCCTCATATTGAGCCGGTCAGTTTTTACGGCACCATTTTTTTCGAGCCAGTCAACATTCTTTTTGGCGTCGCTCAACATTACATACAGCCTCATTTTTAACGTACCGGCTTGCTGTAAACGCTTTATTTGTTCCGCTACCGTATAATCCAGTCCACAATCATCAATAGTAGTTAATCCAACGGCAAAGCAATTTTTCTGCGCTGCTACCAATGCTTTTTTAAATTGGGTGGCGGAAATGGCGGGTATTTTTGACGATACTAATTCAACGGCATTGTCTACCAGCAAACCTGTTAATTCGTTGTTGCCGGCAGCTGTTTTTTTTGTGGTAATTTCTCCGCCATTGATAATATCGCCCGCTTTTACACCAGCCAGTTCCAGCGCTTTTTTGTTGGCGATAGATGCATGACCGTCTATTCTTTCCAATAAAACCGGTCTGTCTGGAAACAAGGCTGTCAGTTGTTCGTTGGTGGGAAATTCCTTCACCTTCCAGTCATTCTGGTCCCAGCCGCGGCCGGTTAGCCAGCCTTCTTTATTGATGGCGGCAAAAGCCTTTACCCTTTTTATCACGTCCCGCCAACTGGTGGTAGCGGTTAAATCAACCTGTTGTAAGCTTATACCATAGCCAACAAAATGTGCATGGGCATCAATAAAGCCGGGATAAATAAATTTGCCCTGCGCATCCAGCTGTTGTTTGCAGGTATATTCTTTTTCAAGATCGGTTTTGTTGCCGGTAGCAATAATTTTACCATCGCTGATCACCATGGCTTCGGCAAGGGAGAACGTTGCATCAACGGTATAAATAGTACAATGGTAAACGAGCAGGTCGGCTTCTTTTTTAATGGCAAAAGCACTGGCAAGTATAAACAGGGAAATGATGAACAGGAATGTTTTTTTCATGCAATAAAACTAAGTGATTAATTAAAAATTAAGAATTAAGAATTAAAAATGCATAGACAACAGATATCAGGGAAATGAAACATGCTGTTTCCTTATACTTCATTTCTTACAACTTAAAACCTACTGCTTAAACTTCCTACTTAAAACTTCCAGCTTATAACTCATAATTTATAACTCATAACTAAATCACCTGCTCCACCAGTAAGTGAACTTCAGCACCAGCGCACGGTTG
This sequence comes from Ferruginibacter sp., assembly GCA_025362765.1. Taxonomy (GTDB): domain Bacteria; phylum Bacteroidota; class Bacteroidia; order Chitinophagales; family Chitinophagaceae; genus Ferruginibacter. Next base: position 3,231 of record JANYFI010000510.1, read on the forward strand.
CGGATAAAGAGCGGGGCCGTGTAATAGTTATCGGTGTATACAATATAAAAATCACTGG
>JANYFI010000523.1 GCA_025362765.1 Ferruginibacter sp.
GCCCTGTGTAGCAGGGCTTTTTCATGAACTTCCATTTTTTCCATTGTACCCGTTGGTACATCGTTTTCATCTACTAAAATAACATCCATACAAGTGCACTTTATAAAATATTGAACTGGTTTCTTACACCAGCCTTGGCTACAATTAATACTTTGCCATAATCCGGTATGCGGATTCGTTGTTCTAAAATATTAGATGGTGTCGTCTTCTTTATCTTCTTAAAAAGGGATAAATAATATTTATACGCCACATAAACACCGAACCTCGCTTTGATGGGTAACTGAACAATACCTTTATACGCACCGGCAAAATCGTCTTCAATTTCCCGCTCTATCTGCCGCTTCATCGATGGTGTAAAATTATTAAAATCAACTCCCGGAAAATAAGTTCTGCTCAACCCTTCGTAATCTGCTTTTACATCCCGCAAAAAATTTACTTTCTGAAACGCCGCGCCCAGCAACTGTGCGGAGGGTTTTAATTTTTCGTACATCGCCACGTCTCCCTCACAAAAAATATACAGGCACATTAAACCCACCACTTCGGCACTGCCATAAATATAGGCTTTATATCCATCACAGTCATAGCTTGCTTTGCTAAGATCCATTTCCATGCTTTTAAAAAAAGCGTCTATCAATTGATGTGGTATTCCATAATTGTTTACGGTTATCTGAAAGCTGTGCAGTATTGGGTTTAAGCTAATCCTTCTTTTGATAGCAAGATAAGTTTCCTCCTTAAATTCATCCAGCAACATGGCCTTATCATGCTGATGAAATGTATCAACAATCTCGTCAGCGAAACGCACGAAGCCATAGATGTTAAAAACAGGTATACGCAGGTTCGGATGCAATAATTTAATGGCGCTGCTGAAAGATGTACTGTACATCTCCGTAGTTGCCTTACTGCACTGTTGGCTTAATTTATGAAAAAGGTCCATCATACCTCTTTACTGATTTTTTGGTGATCATTTGTTTTCTGTGCGTCATTGTTGTGTTATGCTAATCCCGATTATTTCGGAACTCACTTATACTTACAAAGCCGTATTGAACTTCAGCCTCCCGATGGAAAAGTATCGTGATAGTAGTACTGTCAAACTACTGTAATTAAAAATCACTTTAATCTCTATAACCAACCAAAGCGTTTTTTGTTAAAAATATTTTACTATTTCTTTAGCAACTACTTCCCCGCTTATTAAACTGGGTGGTACACCAGGGCCAGGTACAGTAAGCTGACCGGTATAAAATAAGTTGCCTATTTTTTTGCTTCTACAGCCTGGTTTTAAAACAGCTGTTTGCATTAATGTGTTTGCCAGGCCGTAGGCATTGCCTTTAAAAGCATTGTAGTCTTCTATAAAATTAGTTACGGAGTACGACTTTTTATAAACGATGGCGTCTTTAACTGTTTGCCCAATACGGTTTTCATACCGTTCAATAATTTCATCAAAATATTTATCTCTCAACGCTTCGGTATCGCCTGTTAATCCTGCCGCAACCGGTATTAAAAAAAATAAATTCTCACATCCATCAGGCGCTACGCTATCGTCACTTACTGACGTTGCACTCACATAAAACAACGGCTTTTGCGGCCATTGGGGTTCTGTATAAATCTCTTTTCCATGCACTTCAAAACTGGTATCAAAAAACAAGGTGTGGTGTATAACATCCCGCAGCCTTTTATTTAAGCCTATATAATATATCAGGCAGCTTGGCGCCATCACGCGTTTATCCCAATAAGCATCACTATACGATCTGTATTGTTGAGATAATAATTGTGTTTCTACAAAATGATAATCTGCTCCACCTATCACCACATCCGCATTGAATATTTTTTCTTCTATCTCACCTTGCGAATTGGCGCTGTTAGCAACTACTCTTTTTGCCAATTGTTCTTCAACATCGATTTTTGTAACTGTATGATTGAAATGGAAATGAACGCCCAATTCTGTGGCCAGTTGGTGCATTGCCTTCACAATTTTATATATTCCACCTTTGGGATACCAAGTACCCGATTTTACATCCGCGTAATTCATCAGGCTATATAAGGCTGGAGTATTTTGTGGCAACGCACCTAAAAACAACACCGGAAATTCAAGCAATTGTTGCAGTTGCGGATGTTTAAAATATTTGCCGATATGCTTCTTCATCGAAGTAAAAACATCAAGCTTAAAAATTCCTTTTAAAAGATCCAGATCTGCAAACTCTGCAACACTTTGACCCGGTTTATGCACCAGTTTATTAATCCCAACTTCGTATTTATACTGCGCCTCCTTCATAAATTTATCCAGCATAAGGCCACTACCCGTTTCTATGCTTTCGAATAAATTTTTAAGGCGATTATAATCTGCCGGAATGTCCATGTATTTTTCCGGCCAATAAATTCTGTAGGAAGGGTCCAATCTGTCGAGCTGGTAATAATCACTGACACTTTTTCCGAAGCAATTAAAAAACCGCTCAAAAACATCCGGCATCCAGTACCAGCTTGGACCCATATCAAAGGTAAATCCCTGAGCATGTAATAGTCTCGCTCTTCCTCCGGGGGTAGCTTGCCTTTCAACAACAATAACATCCCACCCATCTTTTGCCATAAAACTGGCAGCGGATAAGCCGGCAAATCCGCTTCCTATGATGACTACTTTTTTCAATTATTGGGCCTGTGTAGTAAATTTAATATCTGGAAATCTGCTCTTTCAGCAATTTTCTTGCAAAGTGTATCCTGCTCTTTATTGTACCAAGCGGCTCGTGTAACATCTCGGCAATTTCGTGGTATTTGTATCCTTCAAAATATAACATAAATGGATTGCGAAAAAGGGCAGGCAGTTCATGAACCGCAGCCTGTATATCTTTCAATTTTAACGCACCCTCAGCGGCATTGCTGGTAGTAACCTGATTATAGTTTAATAAAAATTCGTTTGGAGTACTGTCAAAAATGGTATTTTGTTTTGCTTTGCGCCGATAATTATTGATAAAAATGTTACGCATAATGGTGTACAACCATGCCTTAATATTAGTACCCACATTGTATTTTTCTTTATTGGCCAAAGCCCGGTACATAGTCTCCTGCAGTAAATCTTTTGCCACCTCATTATCTCTTGTAAGGGTAATAGCGAATGGTTTTAAAAATTCGGTATTATTAACAAGCAATTGATTGAAGTCTATCGTTGCCATCTTAAAGTGTTTAAATTGTTATGATGTAAAGTTAAACAATTAAAATCAAATAACGAGCCATCATTTGTTTAATTTTTTTAACATTTTGTTAAACACGAAAAGTGGAAAAGGAAATGCAGGAAAAATTATAAATTTCCTACAAATTCCATTACTTCCGGAAACGACTTTTTAAAATTGATATGCGCCGGAATTTTCTTTTCATAACTATTGGTAAGCAAGCCTGAGATAATGATGGGTGTAGAGTGAAATTTTTTTGTAATGTCAGATATAAATTTATCGAAACTAAAATTATGACCAACAGCGGTAAGATGAGAATATAAATAGTCGGGCTTTTTTAGATTTGCTACATATTCAACATCCTTGATGGGTACATTCGCCCCTAAATAAATGGTTGAAATACCCCTGCTTTTCAACAGGTAATACATAAATAACATACCCAATTCGTGATATTCACCTTCTGGCAGAAACAGCAACACCGTTTTAGTTACTTTTAAAGAAGTAACAATTCCTTCAATACCTACTATAAGCTTTTGACGGATGATATTGCTTACAAGATGCTCCTGTGCTGGATTGATGTGATTAGTAAGCCATAAAATTCCTATTTTTTCGAGGTATGGAAAAATAATATCCCTGATTGTTCTTTCGATGCCCCGTACCCGGATATAGTTATCAAGTATGCTTTCCAGTTTTTCCATATTAAGATCGACCATGCATTGTATTAAATCATGTACAATGCGTTCCTGCTGGGCCTCGGTTTGTGTTAAGGATAGTATTTTATCCCTTACCTCAGCTTCTCCCATTTTATCAATATGAGAAATTTTATACCCATATTTATTGAGTAAAGCAATATTGAGTACTTTTTTCAACTCATCATTGCTGTAATACCGTATGTTGGTATCTGAACGGGATGGCTTTAAAAAATTGTACCGCTGCTCCCAAATGCGAATGGTGTGCGCCTTGATCCCCGATAAATTTTCAAGATCTTTTATTGTGAATGAATTCATATATATTGAGTTGTAACTTTATTCCATTAAACACTGGGCCAATTGTTTTGTTTAAAGATAAGGGGAAAACGATTAACATAAATAAGAATAAGGTTATTGAGGCATCTTAATTGTCGCTTGATAGTAGTGTTAAGCGTTGCTAACTTTTAAAGGATGGCTATAAACAACACCGTTGTTAAAAAGGTTGGTAAACCTGCACGCCAATTTGGGATACAACGAGTTTTTTGCACGCCAATTTTTTTTAGCAGTTAAGATTATTCATTTTAAAAGCCAGCCTGCTATGCATATCTAATGGTGTAAAATATAAATCCCGGTTTCTTTCGAAACCGGGACATCAGTTATTGTTATTCTATTCATCTATAATTTTACCCTTACAAAGAAATCTCTGTCAATATCAATTATCTCCGCCTTATTCTGCCAACCCATTTGTGCAAGTAATGTTTTCAGGTCGTTTTTTGAATAATAATACAATGGACAATTGCGCATTTTGTAGCGCAATTTACGCTGCCAGCCAAGAAAACCGCCACTCTTCGGAAAACTCATCAATACTTCTTTACTTACTTCTTTTTCCAGTTTTTTAAATGTATCAAGAGGTGTTTTTATGTAATCAAAAAAACCTACCAATACTGCAGCATCGTATTGTCGGGCAAAAGGATGGTCCAGGTAGCCGTTGTGTATATAATTTACCTTGCCTTCGTTAATGTATTTCTTTGTTTTTTGTTCGGCGAGTTGCAACATTCCTTCCGCAATATCTATTCCTGTTACAATTTTACCGGCGTTTAGCAAGGCTTCGCAATAAACGCCTCCACCACAACCCACGTCCAGTATGGTTTGTATTTCGCTGGCTGCAGTATATTTCAATACCAGTTCGTACCGTAACCGCATAGATACCCTGAAGTATTTATCTAAAAATTTATCCCAGTTACCTCTCTTTTTTGTGTGCCCGTAAATACTGTCAAAATCCGCTGCGTATCCATGAAAAAAAGTTGCCACATCCTTTGTTTCGGCCGAAGAATATTCTTTTGTATCTGTCATTGTTATGGATTATTTAAAATGTTTGAAACTGTTGTGCATTCAAAATCGGATAATAACTGCCTTGTCTTTTTTTCGGCAGAATACAAATTTACATAATGGGTAAACCTGATCCGGCGGTTAATACCCGGTACTTTTGGCTGGTTAATGTCCAGCTCCCAGGGATGCAGGTAAAAAATGCTGTGCCGCTCTTTCAAAATATTTTCCATTTTTTCTTTAAAAAAAGAATACGGTAATAATCTAAAATAACCGCCCCCCACGCCAAAATCGAAGTTCATCACCTTTAACGTACTTACCGGAAATTCCAGCAAGCCATTACTGAGGTGCTGAATAGCAGGGTTGAACCCTGGTATACCGGTTCGTTTTGCATCTCCGGGAAAAATACTTGAATCATAACGAAAGCCTTCTTCCTTTAGTATATCCAGCGCCCACAAACTTCTTGCATCAATCGAAAAATAAGGCGCTCTGAATCCGGTATAACTAACGCCAAACGGCTGAATTAATTGTTTTGATTTTTGTATTTCTTCGCTGAACTGCTCGGGTGTTAATTTATAAATAAAAGGATGAGAATAAGTGTGGCAGCCAATTTCATGACCTTCCGCAATAATTTCACGAATCATTTGCGGATGATCTTCAATTGTTTTGGCTAATATAAAATAAGTAGCCTTTACGTTAGCCTTTTGAAAAAGTTCCAGCAATTTATAGTGCCCGATATGTAATCTCTTTTCCAGATTTTTCCAATTGGCCACCGGCAGATCAACACCCTGGTACCAATCTTCAAAATCTATTGTAAAAGCAATTTTCATTTCAGTTTGTTCTGTTGTAAATAATCTGTAACTGCTGTGCCATTGTATGCATATCCCAGTGTTGTATCACGTGCTGTTGCGCACGCTTACCAAATGTTGATCTTAGTTCCGGTTGTAAAATTAGTTCTTCTGCCCTGTTAACTAATGCATCCGTATCGGTTTGCTTAATAATAAATCCGGATTTTTCGT
>JANYFI010000525.1 GCA_025362765.1 Ferruginibacter sp.
CGTTAATACAGGTAACTGCAATAAGGATGCTTCTACAATAACCCTTGGTAATCCCTCCCTTAATGATGTGAAAATAAAAATATCGCTTGCAGATAAATATTTGGGGATATCCTTTTGATAGCCCAAAAATAGGATACTCTCTTTGCTTATGCCAGTTGATTCAGCCAGCAATTTACAATCGGCCAGCAATTCTCCTTCCCCAATAAGCAGAAATTTTAAATGCGTATATTTTTTTTGCAACGAGGCAAACGCTTGAATGGAGTATCGCTGTGCTTTTGAATAGGAAAACCTACCGACAGTTATAAAAACAATATCACCCTTACCTATCCCCAAAGATTGTCTAAACAATACTTTTTCGTTGTTTGTTTGAATGGCCTGGTGCAGGTAACTTTCAATGTCAATTCCGCTTCTTACTATTTCAAACGGTATTTTGTCACCAATATGCTCTTTTTTATATTCATCTACCGTATCTTTCCCTACCGCTACTACCAGGTTGGCACAATTAATAGTCAGCTTTTCAAGCAGGATATAAAATTTCCTTTTTATACTGCTCATGGGATCGTTAAATGTTACCCCATGTAAACCATAAATTACATATGGACAACCGGCCAGCCATGCCGCCAGCTTAGTAATAAAACTGGCCTTTGTTTCATGCGTATGCACAATATCATACTTTTCTTTTTTGATCAGCCGGTAGTAAAACCAAAGCGCCTTCAAATCTTTCAATGGATGAATGGTGTTGACAAGATACGGGCAAATAATAATTTTTATTTCCGGGTGATGGCAAAATAAATCGTCGTTAAAATCAGCGCCGCAACTTAAATGGAATTCAAAATCATCCGCCAGGTTGGTGACGGTATAATAAATATTTTTTTCAACCCCGCCACCTAATACCAGCCGCGTGGTGGTGTGCAGAATTTTTTTCTTTTTTGTAGAGGTGGATTTCATTTATTGTAAGTACACTTTTTTATACCATATTTCCATACTCAGTAAAGTCCATAAAATTTTTGCTCTTTTTTCTGCCGATATTCTCACTGTATTGTTTAACAGCCCATCTAAAAATTGCTTTTTAATAAACTGTTTACTGAGTGCATTTGGTGCCCCCACATAATTAATAATAATTTCCTTTAACTCATTCTCCACCCATTTTTTTAATGGTATTTCAAAGCCCCTTTTAGGTTGATTGATTAGCTCTGGCGGCAGGTACTTTTTTGCCAGTTGTCGCAATAAATATTTTGTGTTGCTGCCGTTTATCTTAAAGCTGTCATTCATACCGGGGGCATATTCCAATAGTTCTTTACACATAAAAGGGCTGCGGCCTTCCAGCGAATTGGCCATATTGGCGATATCCATTTTAACTAATAAATCAGTGAACAAGGTTGTATTAAAATCAAGGTTCATTATCTTCCTTAAGCCGCTGATAGGCGCATGTGCGATCACATCAAAATCAGTACGCAAAAGGGTAAGATAATCAAAGCTATTGCTCATAATATTGCTTTCATAATCCTCCATAATGTCTACACCGGCAGAGAAATAAATTTCAAGACTGTTTTTGGATGCCAGTGATAAAAGCCGGTACAAATAATTGTACCCGGATTTTTTATTATTGCCCGGCGGGAGTATATTTTTTGCCCATGCCGCCGCACTTTTTACAGCACCATGGCTTTTAAAAAAATCATATTTTGCAAAGGGCACATACCGTCTGTAGCCACCAAACAATTCATCGGCGCCGTCACCATTTAAAATAACGGTGAGGTGTTTTTTTGCAGCAGCACTTACATAATAACTTGGTATGGCTGAGCTGTCAAAAAAGGGTTCGCCATAGTTGCACACAATTTTTTCCAAATCATTTTTAAGGTGGTCAAAAGAAATTTTTATTTCTGTGTGATTGGTTTGGTATTTTTCTGCCACTAGTTTTGCCAGTGGCGCTTCATCATATGCTCCGTCAAACGAAACAGTAAACGTTTTTATTCTGGAATGGTATTTACTGGCGATGGCCGTAGTTAAACCACTGTCAATTCCGCCACTTAAAAAGCTGCCCACTTCCAGGTCAGATGATTCCACCCTTCTTTTTACCGCTGCATTTAAATAGCTATCAACTTTTTCAAGACTTTGTTCAAAACTATCGGTATGGGTTTGCAAATAAAAATCGCTGATGTTCCACCAGCAGGTATTTTTTATATCAAGGGTAGCACAATCAATCAACAAAAAATGTCCCGCTTTTAATTCGCTCACATTTTTATACGGCGTAAGATCGCCATAAAAAGATCCCAGGCGCAAGTAATGATAAAAATTATTATCTGCCATTTGCAGTGGCAGCAGGCCTTTCAGGCAATTTAATTCACTTGCAAATACAAATTTTTCATTATCCCGGTAATAGTATAAAGGTTTTTTGCCTGCCCTGTCGCGTGCTATAAA
>JANYFI010000536.1 GCA_025362765.1 Ferruginibacter sp.
CATAACTGTATCCAATTTAAATACTATGGGGGTAGAGTATAAGGAAGCAAAGGACTGTACTTACACCGATTTTTGTGAATGGGTGTGGGCTTCCGCATCGCTGGTGCCGTTTATGAGCCTGGTAACAAAAAATGGATTTGAATATGCAGATGGCGGTATGGGAAACATTGTGCCCATTTATCAGGCCATTCAAAAAGGGGCTACCGAGCTGGATATAATTGTATTAAAATCCAATGAAAATATGGGTAATCAATTGCCGGTAAGAAATGCACTGGATCTTACTTCCAGGGTTTTTTCCTTTATGCTGAACCAGATAGTGACAGATGATTTAATCATTGGCAGGCTGGAAGGCCTGAACAAAAAAATAAAGCTAAATTTTTATTATTCAAAAAAGGAGCTTACCACCAATTCGCTGATATTTGATCCGGAACAAATGTCGCAGTGGTGGGACTATGGCTACAACACCGGCAAAGAAAATTGTCCGGAGTGTAAAATAATTGAAGCAGCAGGAATGCCGGATGCAATTGCTACAGCGATTCAGCAGTCAAAATAAATACCGTTGTTTTTATTTTAATTTATTATGTTGTAAATGATTGTACCAATAAAATGACCGACAGAGAAAAAGCCATAACAATATTTAATTCCGCGGTGGCAGCCGTTCAGCCGGCGCAATTAATTCCAACTCATTTATTTATCATCCGGGATAATTCTTAAGTATTTTATCTAATCCTTTTTACCCTGAATTCACCTTCAGTAATTCTTACAATGCCACTATCGCTGGCAAAACTGTCGTAGAGGTAGTTTCCTGTAAATGATCCGGTTAAATAGGTTGGCGTAATCGATGTCACTTTTACGGTATAGTGGGCATCTTCGTTTAGCACCCCGTTTTGTATGTAATAATGTTGAATTTCATTACTATTAAAACCCGTAGTAAAATTTGCGTCAACATAGTAATCAGCGTTATCGCTGTAGTAAGTACCTGTAACGAAATTACTTCCATTAATCTGTATTGTGAGATCAAAGCTTTCTGCATTATCATCAGTAAAAGCGGATACGCCAAAATCAGTTTTACTGCTATTCAACAGGTCCGGACCAAGTTCGCCCGCAACTTTAGAATATGTTTTCCAGGTGCCATTTTTTTTAATTTTCACATATTGATCAGGTGTGCTGGAAGTAGAGTCTTTTTTGCAAGATGCTGCACAAAAAAGAATAATTGTACACAAAGCAAGGCGAAATAATTTAGGAAACATGTTGTAGGGTTTAGGTTAAAAAAATGAATTGGCTGTCTTGCAATGTTGCCATAATGGTTGAAGAGTGGGTAGTCCCAAATATCGCAATCAGCTCTTGCTCAATTAAAAGAACGCTTACATTTACTAAAACGGGATTTTTAAAAAATTAGTATATAATTTGGCGAAACAGCGTTGCTTTTGATATATCTGTCACTAAGAAGTAGAAAATAAAGTCAACGTACCGGCTTTGCGTAACTCACCGGGCAATCATGGTTTTTTGCCATTACCCCCAATGATAAAATCGATTGAAAATGCATTTCCCTGCAGGCTGGTGGCACCGCTGTTGCAGTAATTAACCAGGTTGTAACGGCCCTGAAGGCCCAGGTAAAAACCCGGGGAAACAAACCAGTTGTATTTGATGCCGCCATTGGCATTAAACGAATTGATGGACAGGGGCCTTTGTTGCTGGTTGTGCTGCCCCGATGCAACATCAAAACCGTCAAAACCAATACCTGTAAGCAATCCAAGGTCATACTGCCGCTTGCTTACGAAATAATAGGTATAATCAATACCAATGTAACCCCCGAAATAATGAGAGCTTTCATACAACAAATTATTGCGTTTAAAAAAATAGGTGTTGGCACTTTTTATAAATCGAAATTGCATAGTAAAATCCAGCTGGTGATGATTATCGCGGGCACCAAACTGAAAGCCGATGGAGGGATGGTTGCCCAGAATTGTAAGATCACCTTTCGGCATCCATATACCCAATATAAAAGCAGAATTGACTCGTGGGCCCTTTCTTAGCGCATCCCGGTTATGTTGCAACTGTTTGCCCAGTTCCGGGTATTTTTCCGCGTTATTTTTTATTTGCTTTGATGGCGCAGTAATTTCTCCGGTAAAAACGGCGCAGATGAATTTTTCATTATCGTCCAATGTTTTTTGTTGCATCAGAAATTTGGCCCAAATGGAACTGAGTGAGTAAAATGCCTTTTCTGTACCATAGTATTGCGCCGAATTGGTTTTATAGAATGAAAAAGACAGGGCATAATTTTCCAGTAAATCAATAACATCACTATCTAGCGAATCGACATGGAAAGTGCCCTCCTGCAAGGCGAGTAACAGTTTCGTGCAGCGCACCTGCTGGCTGCTTCCGCAGGCATCTTCCCAGATTTGAACCGCTGTGTGCATTGAATCGAAGGCCTGTTGGCGGTAAAGTTTAGGTAATACAACTACGGCATTGCCAAACACATCATAGCAGGAAGGGCGGGCTTTTGTCATTTGCTCCTGAATGCTCTGCGCTTTAGCATTCATAAAAAAGCCAGTCAAAAAAATAAATGGGTAAAGAACTGCTGGTTTCATGACAGGTAGATATTTTCTCAAAAGTAATAATTAATTACCGGAGGTTTTTACAGCATATATTTTTCCCCACTACGTTTCAGCCACAAATTTTTGTAATGGCATTGTCAATAATTGTTATAGCCGCCAATAATTGTTCTCTCGTAATAATTAGTGGCGGACACAGTTGTAAAACATTGCCCTGCGATACTTTAAAACTCAAACCATTTGCCAGGCACTCGTACATTATTTTTTCCGCTTCGGTAATGGCCTTTGTTTTTTTTACCCGGTCGGTTACCAGTTCAATGCCCCACAATAATCCTATCCCGCGTACATCACCAATAATAAGGTGTTTTTCTTTTAATTGTTCTAATTTCTCCCGCATAAAAATTTCATCGGCCTGTACTTTTTGGAGGAGGTTTTCCTGCTCAATATATTCGATCATTGCCAATGCAGCGGCGCTGCCCAGTGGACTTTTTTCGTGTGTATAATGTCCCAGCGCTACATCTCCGGCAATATTATATTCTTCCCGGCAAACCATGGCTGCAAAGGGTATTACTCCTGCTCCAAGCCCCTTGCCGAGACAAACAATATCCGGTTCAATATCATAATGTTCAAAGGCAAACATTTTACCCGTTCGTCCGAAAGCAATAGGGATTTCATCGAGAATCAGTAACACGCTATATTGGGTACATATTTCCCTGATCCTTTTCCAGTAAGCTTTTGATGGAATTTGTACATCGGTGTTGCGGATGGTTTCCGCAATAAAAGCGCCAATACCGTCATTGTTTTTCAATATATCTTCCAGCGCATCCGCATATTCCAGGTCATTTTGGCCTTTGTTTCGGTAAGTGGTTGGTTGGGGAATATTTGGGGTGCCGGTAACCGATGGTCCAAGGTGTCTTTTAAACTGTTCTTCGCCTCCTGCCGCGATGGCATCAATAGAAGCGCCATGAAAAGAATCTTCCAGTGACACTACCTTATATTTCCCTGTCACTACCCGGGCTAGTTTTAATGCAATGCCAATACTGCTTGTGCCGCCGGGCGCAAATAAAACCCGTTTCAACCCCGGAGAAAAAAGGGATGATATTTTTTCGGCACAGTCAATTGCAATCTCATTGGTATAGCGACGTGGGCTAAACGGTAGTATATCTAACTGGGCTTTTACTTTATCAATCACATACGCATTGCGGTAGCCAACCTGGTGCACATTGTTACCGTGAAAATCCATTAGTTGTTTACCGCGTACATCTGTTATATAAATGCCTATGCAACTTTGCAGCACGTCGAGGCAGGGGGTGGATAATGACTGGTGCAAAAAAGCATCACTGTCCTGGTCCAGTAAATTTAGGGTAGCGCCGTCCAGAATTTTGTACCAGTTTTTTCGGGATGGGGCAAAATTTACATCGCCTTCGGTAAGTAAACTCTGTTCCTGTGGTATTACCTCATCCATAAATAGTTGGTTTTATTTTTTTCAAAAATAGG
>JANYFI010000564.1 GCA_025362765.1 Ferruginibacter sp.
CCGAAAAACTTTTTGGTTACTCAGCCAGAGAAGCGATGGGTAAAAATATTTCCTTTATCATTCCACCCAATTATTTGCAGGAAGAGTCTCAGTTTATGGAAAGCATAAAAAACGGGGATGCCGTGCAGCATTTTGAAACAGTAAGACGTAGAAAAAATGGATCAATGGTAGATGTTTCGCTCACCATTTCACCACTTAAAAACAGTAGTGGAAAAATTATTGGCGCTGCAAAGTTAGTTCATGATATTACAGAGAAAAAAAATGCTGCTGAAATGGTGTACCGAAGTGAGCAGCGATACCGCGAAATTGCCCGAGAAATGCAACTGGAAAGCGAACGGTTAATTGAGGCGCAGGCAGTAGCTAAAGTAGGCAGTTGGGAAACAAACCTGCAAACCTTTACTGTAAAATGGTCAGAACAAACACACCATATTTTTGAAACAGATCCCGGCAAATTTCAGGTTACACATAATGCTTTTCTTTCTTTGACACATCCTGACGACAGGACTAAAGTAAACGCAGCTTTCGAAAATTCGTTAAACAACCAGGGAGTCAATTCTATTGAGCACAGGATCATTACTACAAATGGCGCAGTGAAACATGTAATAGAGAATTGGAAAATTTTTCGTGATGTACAGGGCAATCCGACTCGTGCAATGGGAACCTGCCAGGATATCACAGAGAGAAAAACAGGAGAAGAAAAAATAGCAAAGCTTAATGAGGAAGTTGCCAAAAGCGAAAAATTTTTTAAAGGAGTGATTGAGAACAGCGATGACATGATTACGATATTAGACGCCGCAGGGAAAACATTATATGTAAGTCCCGCTGTTTGTCGAAAGTTTGGATATACCCCGGAGGAGGCTTTAAACTTTAATATTGCTGATATTGTTCACACTGATGACGTCCTAACAGTGCAGAAGTCTTTTGGGGAAATAATGAGGCTTCCAGGCGTACCAATGGAATGCCCGTTGATAAGAAATAGAAAAAAAGACGGAAGCTATATTTGGGTAGAAGGCACGTTGACAAATTTTATTGACATGGAAGGTATTAATGCTATTGTAGCCAATTTCAGGGATGTGAGTGAACGAAAAATAGCGGAAGAAGAAAACAGGTTTGGGGCAAATTTATTAAACACCATCGGGCAGGCGGCAATAGCTACAGATATGAATGGGCTGATAAATTACTGGAACAAAGCGGCGGAACAAATTTATGGCTGGACAAAAGAAGAGGCGATAGGCGAAAATATATTTGATCTTACTCCTTCAGATGGCGCCATTGAACAAGCCAGCCAGATAATGGCAGAGCTAAAAAAAGGACGAACATGGTCGAGCGAATTTAAAGTGCGGAAAAAAGATGGAACTGATTTCCCCGTCCTGGTTAGTAATTCTCCCATTTATGATGAGCATAATAGGGTAACCGGTATAATTGGAGTTTCCTCTGATATTACTGAAATGAAGAAAATGGAAGAACTTTTAGAGAAAACTAACAGGCTTGCCGCCATTGGCAGCTGGGAAATTGACGTTGTAAAAGGAACTGTTTTTTGGTCGGACATTACAAAGGAAATCCGTGAAGTGGATAAAGAGTATGTTCCGCACATTGATGTAGGAATAAGCTATTTTACAGAAGGTCATAAGGAAATAATTAGCCAAAAAGTACAGGAGTGTATAGAAAATGGCACGCCATGGGATGAAGAATTACAGATAGTCACCTTTAAAGGAAATCATAAATGGGTGCGTACAATCGGTGAAGGAGAATTTTTAAACGGAAAATGTTTGAAGATACATGGAAGTTTTCAGGATATTGATAGTAGAAAAAAGGCGGAAATCGAAATTTTAAAAGTGTATGAAGAAAGAAATATAATTCTGGAAAGTATTGGAGATGGATTTTTTGCGGTGGATAATAACTGGATTATAACCTACTGGAATAAACAGGCGGAGAAAATGTTAGGCAAATCCAAAATGGAATCCATTGGTAAAGATCTTTGGGAATTGTATTCGCACAATATTGAAACTCCTTTTCACACTTATTTTAATAAAGCGGTAAAAGAAAATACCGTCCAGCATTTTGAAGCGTATTCTAAAAAGCTGGATACATGGTTCGAGTTAAGTGCCTATCCTACTGCCAATGGATTGTCTGTTTATTTCAAAGACAAAACGGAACGCAAGCTGGCAGAACAACAAATAAAATCTGAACGAAATTTGCTTAGAACATTAATTGATAACATACCTGATGCGATATATGTAAAAGATAAATCGGCCAGGAAATTAATCAGCAATAAATTTGATTATACAAATTTAGGCGCAGTATCCGAAGAACAAGTGATCGGCAAAACTGACCTGGAATTACTATCTCAAACTGATGGACTCATTGGTTTTCAGCATGATATGGACATTTTAAGCACCGGTAATTTAATTGTTAATTTCGAAGAATATTTTATAACTGCCGATAACAAGCCACTATGGCTGCTTACAACAAAATTACCGCTGCGGAATGAGCGCAATGAAATTATTGGCTTAATAGGTATCGGCAGGGATATTACCCAAAGAAAAATCGCTGAGGAAAAGCTGTTGAAATTAAATGCCACGCTTGAAATGAATATGAAGCAATTAGAACTTTCCAATGCCGAGTTGGCACAGTTTGCTTATGTAGCATCTCATGATCTGCAGGAACCACTGAGAATGATTACCAGTTTTCTAACGCTGTTAGAAAATAAATACAGGGACGTAATAGATGAAAAGGGTCGGCAATACATTGACTTTGCGGTAGCCGGAGGTACAAGAATGCGACAAATTATTCTTGACCTGCTTGAATTTTCAAGAGTTGGCAGAACAGAAGATAAATTAGAGGAAGTTGATTTGAATGAATTGATCAAAGGTATACTTTCTCTTCAACGGCAAAAAATTCAGGATGTAGAAGCAGTAATAAATGTTGAAATATTACCTTCCATTAATACTTATAAAACACCCTTGAGACAGATTTTTCAAAACCTGATAAATAATGGTTTAAAATATCATAGAGAAGGTGTTCCCCCTGAAATTTCGATAGCTGTAAGCAATGCTGGAGAATGCTGGCAATTTGCCATATCAGATAATGGAATAGGCATTGGCGAAGAATATTTTGAAAAGATTTTTATAGATC
>JANYFI010000576.1 GCA_025362765.1 Ferruginibacter sp.
AAAAAAATAATTATGGCGAAGAATCTGTTAATAGTGGAGTCCCCTGCGAAAGCAAAAACCATCGAAGCAATTTTAGGAAAAGATTTTCAGGTAAAGAGTTGTTTCGGTCATATCCGCGATCTTGAAAAAAATGATATGGGCATTGAAATCAACAACAATTTCAAACCCAAATACATTGTACCTGCCGATAAAGAAAGGGTAGTAAAAGAATTAAAAAGCCTGGCAAAGAGCAGCGGCGAAGTATGGCTGGCATCGGATGAAGACCGTGAGGGAGAAAGCATTAGCTGGCACCTTGCGGAAGTATTGCACCTTGATCCAAAAACAACCAAACGAATTGTTTTTCATGAAATTACCAAGCCGGCTATAGAAAAAGCGGTAAAAAATCCACGTATCATCAATATGGATTTGGTAAATGCGCAGCAGGCCCGCCGGGTGGTAGACAGGTTAGTGGGCTTTGAATTAAGCCCCGTATTATGGAGAAAAATTGGTATGAGCGGCGGCCTAAGTGCCGGACGTGTACAAAGTGTAGCGGTTAAATTAATCGCCGAAAAAGAAAGGGAGATCAACCAGTTTAACGCCGTAGGAAGTTTTAAAGTTGAGGCGTTACTTGCCGCAACAGACCTAAACAATAAAACGGTTTCTTTTAAAGCAGAAGGCGGAAAATACACCGCCGAAGAAGCCGCTGAAAAGTTTTTGCAAAGCTGTATCGGTGCCAAATACACAGTAAAAGATATCCAGGTTCGCCCCGGAAAACGTACGCCCGCAGCACCTTTTACCACCAGTACACTACAACAGGAAGCCAGCAGAAAATTAGGTTACGGTGTTACTAAAACCATGTTGCTGGCGCAAAAGCTGTATGAAAGTGGAAAGATCACCTACATGCGTACCGACAGTGTTAACCTGGGCGAAACAGCTATGGACGCCATCAAAGCGGAGATAAATAAAAGTTACGGCGACAAATACCTGCAAATACGCAAATACAAAAATAAAAATGAAAGTGCCCAGGAAGCGCATGAAGCCATCCGCCCAACTTACATGGAGAATCACACGGTGAATGATCCTGAACTGGTAAGACTGTACGAACTAATTTGGAAACGAACGATTGCCTCACAGATGAGTGATGCAGAATTAGAAAAAACAACCGCCAAAATAAATATCAGCACAAACAATGAAGACTTAACAGCCTCTGGCGAAGTATTAAAATTTGATGGCTTTTTAAAAGTTTACCTTGAAGGAACAGACGATGAAGAAGAGGACGACGAAAAAGAAGGCGAAAGCCGTCTTCCCAATTTAACGGTTGGCCAGGTACTGCATTTTAACCAAATGACGGCTACAGAAAAATTTACTAAACATGCTGCCAGGTATACAGAAGCTTCCCTGGTAAAGAAGATGGAAGAACTGGGCATTGGTCGCCCGAGTACCTACGCTCCCACAATTTCAACGATTATTAAAAGAACCTACGTAGAAAAGAAAGATAAGGAAGGCGTTAAAAGAAGTTTCAGAATTCTACGGTTAAAAAATGATGCCATTGAAAAACTGATGGAGCAGGAAAATACCGGCGCGGAAAAATCTAAGTTATTTCCTACTGATCTAGGGCTGGTGGTGACCGATTTTTTAAACCAGCATTTTACAAAAGTGATGGATTATTCATTTACTGCCAATATTGAAAAAGAGTTTGATGAAATAGCAGATGGAAAAATGCAGTGGAGTAAAATGGTAGAAGATTTTTACACTCCTTTTCATACTGGTGTTACGCATACGCTTGAAACCGCAGAACGTGCTGTGGGTGAAAGAATGCTGGGTGTTGCGGAAGATGGCAAACCTATTATAGCAAGGATGGGACGGTATGGACCAATGGTGCAGGTAGGCAGCCAGGGTGATGAAGAGAAACCCCGTTTTGCTAAACTGAAAGCCGGGCAAAGTATTGAAACCATTACGCTGGAAGAAGCACAGGAATTATTTAAACTGCCGCTGAGTTTGGGTGAATATGACAATGCTGAAGTAAGCGTAAACATTGGCCGCTTTGGGCCTTACGTAAAATTTGGAGAGCAGTTTGTCTCAATTCCTAAAGGAGAAGACCTATGGTCCGTTACCCTTGAGCGTGCCATTGAAATTATCAACGCCAAACAAAAAGAAGATGCCCCGATTGGCTTTTATGATGAGAAGCCAATTACCAAAGGCAAGGGGCGGTTTGGTCCTTTTATTAAATGGAATGATTTATTCATCAACATACCAAGGGCATATAATTTTGATTTGCTTACCCAGCAGGATTGCAATGAACTGATAGAGAAAAAAATGGAAAAGGAAGCCAATCGTTTTATCAGGCAATGGCCTGAAGAAAAAATAGCGATTGAAAATGGGCGCTGGGGAGCTTTTATACGCTTTGGCAAAAAAATGCTTAAACTTGGCCTGAGCAATAGCAATACAAAATATACACCCGAAGAACTGGCTACCATCGAACTGGAAGAAATAAAGAAAATGATTGTAGCGCAGGATCCTAAAGCATTTGATAAAAAGACAAGTGCTAAAAAGAAAGCGGCACCTAAGAAGGCGGCTGCTAAAAAAACCACTATAAAGAAAAGATAAAGTATGGTGTCTGATTTTTGCGATATCTGATGCCTGACATTTGTCAGGCACATTCTTACCAGCAAGGGAATAATTTTTTGGGGATCTGATTAGACATAGCACATGGAAGATTTCAAAATAGTAATTAATTAAACTTCCTATTGAGGCCAGTAATAAAATGTCGCACGACTAAAATTAATTGTAGTAAAAAATAATACTTTGCTACGTTATATTCATCATACATAGCACATTTAAAAATCAGGCATAAGACATGTTATTCTTTACATCAGCACAGGTGTGGAAAATTTTAACTTCTTTATTTACCCTTATTTAACGAATTTCATTTCCAAATAACAATCTTGGTAGAAAGTAAAGAAATAGCCGCATTATTTCATTTAATAGATGATCCCGACAATGAAGTGTATGGGCCGGTGAGTGATAAAATCATTTCTTTTGGAAAAGCGATTATACCGAACCTGGAGGATCTTTGGGAAAATACCATCAGTGAACCGGTACAGGAAAGAATTGAATTGCTGATACATCAATTACATTTTAAAGACCTCACCAACGACTTTATAAACTGGAAAAACGGCAGCTGCGAATTACTACAGGGCGCCTTATTTACTGCACAATATCACTACCCTGAAATGCAGCCCCAGCAGGTATTACAGGAGATTGAAAAAATGCGCCGCAATGTATGGCTCGAATTGAATAACTACCTTACACCCCTGGAACAGGTGAATGTACTCACCAGTATTGTTTACAATTATTACAAGCATAAGGGAGTTGAAATTGCCTATAACCAGCCAGAAGATTTTTTAATAAACAAAACACTTGCGACAAGAAATGGCAATGCCATCAGCAACGGAATTATTTACCTGGTGCTATGTGAGCTGCTGGACATTCCTGTAAAAGCCATTAATATTCCCCGGCAATTTTTACTGGCCTATTTTGACCAGCAGTTTGAATTTATAAATCCTGTGGCGCATGCGTCACAAAAAATAATTTTTTATGTAGATCCCCTAAACGGGCAAATTTACTCACATAAAGATGTAGAAAGTTATTTTAAACGCATCAATGTGCCGCCCACTACTTCTTACTTTAAACAACTTGACAACAAAAAAATCATCCGGTTTTTGCTGGAAGAATTAAGCAAATGTTTTGACGATGAGCGCAACAGGTATAAAATGGAGGAACTGCTGCAGCTGGCAAAATTGTTAGATGAATAACGTTCATGCGGGTGCTATATATCAGGTAACCAGCGGAAACTGGTAAAAGAAATCGGTTTGTTTTATCCAGCCGTTTTTTTCATATACGGCCTGTGCGGTATAATTATCCGCAGCTGTTTCAAGCAATAACCATTTGGCATTTTTTTCAACCCCGAATGCTGTTGCTTTATTGAGTAAAGCTGCCGCAACTCCTTGCTGACGGGCACTTTCATCTACATACAAATCATTTAACAACCAGGTATTTCTTAGTGACACCGAAGAAAAAATAGGATACAATTGTGTAAATCCAATAGCGGCTTCATTGATAAAAGCAACAAAAATAACTGATTCATTTTTCAACAACCTTTCAGTTAAAAAATTAACGGCGGCGGCAATATCCGTAGGCTGCGCATAAAAAATACGGTAGGCATCAAACAATGGCGCAATGATATTCACGTCTTCAATTCCTGCCCTTTTTATTATAGTTTGCATAAAATCATTTTAACCGTCAATATTAAAAATACTTTTGCTCTAAAAAAAACAGATGATAACCTGTGAAGATTTTTAAAAAATAGACATTCGTACAGAAACCATTATTGAAGCGGCTGATTTTACCAATGCCACCAAGCCAGCTTACAAACTAAAGATAGATTTTGGTGAATGGTGTATAAAAAATTCATCTGCCCAGATAACCAGTTTGTATACCAAAGAAGATTTAACCGGTAAGCAGGTAGTAGCCGTCATAAATTTACCTCCTAAACAAATAGCCAATTACTTTAGTGAGTGCCTTGTGCTGGGTGTGTACAATCTTCACAACGAAGTAGTCCTGCTGCGGCCTGCAATGACCGTTACCAATGGTTTACGTATTGGCTAAACCTGGTAAAAGCGCTCTAAAAAATTACT
>JANYFI010000612.1 GCA_025362765.1 Ferruginibacter sp.
CGTAATTTGATCGCTCAGGTGCCGGCCATCGGGCGTTACATGCGCATTGTCTTCTACCAGGTCTGGTTTGTATTGATCCGTTTGTGAACCCAGGAACCCAAAAAAATGGTCAAAACCTTTGCCTGTCGGCCAGCGGTCAAAAGGGCCTGCATCAGTAGCGTCTTCATCGGGTGTAACGCCATATTTACCCACGGCAAAAGTGTTGTAACCATTGTCGCGCAGAATTTCTGCAATAGTGCCTTTGTCTGCAGGAATTTTTCCATCCCAGCCAGGAAAGCCCGCGGACATAATTGCATGCGAAAAGCCACCCACATGTACATAGTGCGAATTTCTGCCGGTTAGCAGCGCTGCCCTTGTTGGTGCACAGATAGCCGCCGTATGAAAATTGGTAGAACGGAGACCATTATTGGCAAGACTGTCAAACACCGGTGTATTGATCAATCCGCCAAACGCACTGGAAGCGCCAAAGCCCACATCATCTAAAATAATCCACACAACATTGGGTGCACCTGCCGGCGCTTTTACAGGTGCCGCCCACCACTCTTTTGAATCACCTAATGTTTTGCCGATAACACCTTTATATTCCTGCCCTGTATCGCTTTGCGATTTTGCCCGCAACGGCAACAAGCCAATAACTATGATTGTATATGCAATTACTTTTTTCATTTTTTGTATTTATAAACGCTTAAGAAATATTTGTTACCTGAGTTGATTCTCTAAAACTACCAGCCAGGATTTTGTTTAAAGTTGGGATTGGTGCCGCCATACAAATCAATTTCTGTTTGTGGTATGGGGAACAATGTGTCCTTTAATGTAGCGGCCACTTTCGGATTACCAGGCATACTTTTTACTGCATCTAAATAATATTGTCCGGGTCCTTTGTCTGTTCTTCTAACCAAATCAAACCAACGCTGGCTTTCCTGTATAAACTCTCTTCTTCTTTCTGTAAAAACAGAATCTCTAAAATCTGCCTGGTTTAAACCCGATGGTAAATCGTACGCATATTTTGAATAAATACCGTTGCCACTGTAAGAATTGAAAGCCCTGCCCCGAACAATATTGATGGCATGGTACGCATCGGCTGTAGGTGTTCCGTTAATTTCATTCAGTACCTCTGCATACAACAGCAATACATCCGCATAGCGCAATACAGGGAAATTAACTTTGCTGTTGCCGCCCTGGCTGCCGGGGAGTGCGGCGGTAAAACCGGGGCTCTGATCAACAAATTTCAAGAAATTATAGAACGGCCATTTGGCCCATTTTTGTGTTGATACATTAAAGAGTGAATCATAAAAAGAAGCGGAGCGTCGCTGGTCTTCTGCATTAAATAAACTTTCTACCACAGTAGCATCGGCAGGTATATCCGCTGTATAAGAAGAAGTACTCCAGGTAAAAGAACTGATGATCTGGTTACTTACAAATCCGCCAGCCGTACCATTAAACTGGGCCGAAAAAATGTGCTCTTTGCCATTCTTTGTTGCGGGCTGAAACGCATCTGAAAATTTTGCAAAAAGATCGTAGCCATAATTGCCGGTAGTATTGGTAAAGCCGGTTCCGGCTGATATTACTTTTTCCAATTCGGCTTTTGCTTTGGCCCATTCATAATGTGTGGTGTACACTTTAGCTAGCAATGCATGTGCAGCGCCACTTGTAACCCGACCAACATTTGCGCCGAAGTAAGCATCGGGTAACAACGTGGCCGAATCAAGATCAGCTTTTATCTGCAGGTAAACAGAGTCTTTTGGTGTTCTGTTTATTTTTAATTCGCTTATGTTGAGCGAACTCAAATCATGCAATACTACCGGTACGTCGCCATACAAACGCACCAGGTTAAAATAGCCAAGGGCTCTTATAAACTTCGCTTCTCTTACCAGGTTAAGTGCGCTGTGCGAAGGATCTACAAACTGTGCTGCCGGTATCTCCGGAATTTTATCAATGGCGATATTTGCTTTATTGATACTCCAGTACAACTGCGAATATATTTTGCGAACCCGGTCGTTGGTACTTACATAAGTTACCGTTCCCAAAGCCCTTACATCCGGGTTGGTATTCGACGGACTATACACCTGGTTATCGCTCGGGTTATCTACCAGTAAATTAAGGTTACGGCCATAAAGCGGGAAATCATTGTTGATGTCGGTGGTTAACGTGCTGTAGGCTGCGGTAACGGTAGCCACAGCATCTGACTGTGTTTGATAAAAGCTCACAGGAGTTAAATTACCCAGCGGGTTTTCTTTTAATTTATTACAGGACGATAATATACCTGCTGATAAAACCGCTAAAGAAGATGCTATAATTATTTTTTTCATTGTTTACTTTTTAATTGTTTAGAAGATGACGGTAACCCCAACCTGGTACGATTTATAATTTGGATACACCCCGAAATCAATACCTGGCTGCAGGTTATTCTGGTCATAGAAATTGGCTTCCGGATTGGTGCCGGTGTAAGAAGTAATGGTTAATAAATTTTGAGCCGATACATTTAACTTAACCTGTTTAGCCCCGATTTTTGAAGCAAGCTTTTTAGGAAAATTGTAGCCCAGCGAAATATTCTTCAACCGGACATAAGAGCCATCTTCAATGTAAGTATCCTGCACCTGCACAACCGGCGCATTCACCACTTTAGGAAAGCGGCCGTTTGGATTGGCAAGAGAATCCCACCTATCGAGCACTACAGCAGAAACATTGCTGGTGGTAGTGGTTTTTTCCAATTGCTGTTGCAGCAGGTTAAATATTTTATTGCCAAAAGAGCCCTGGAAAAGAAAGTTCAAATCAAAGTCTTTATAACTTAGCGTATTGCTGAAACTGGCTGTAAACTTGGCCTGTGCGCTGCCCAGGTTATGCTTGTCCGCCGTGGTAATCGATTTACCGGTAACGCCGGCTGCATGCAGGTATTTTCTGTCGCCTGTTACCTGTGATACACCTGACAATTTTGGTGCAGGCGTTTCGCCATACACATCCGCTGAACTCAGCAAGCCATCTGTGCTGTATCCCCAAAACGTACCTACCGGAAGACCCACTTTAACAATTACCGGCGATACCTGCCCTGTTGGTGCAATGGGTTGAAAAGATTTACTTGGACCCAGGCTTAATATTTTACTGACGTTTCTTGCATAGATCAGTGTTGATTTCCAGGAGAAATCATTTGTCCTGATATTTTCTGTTGTAAGTGCCAGCTCCAGCCCTTTGTTTTCAAGGCTGCCGATGTTTTCAGATACAGTAGAATACCCGGTTGCCAGGGGAATCAATCCACCACCGCTGATAAACAAATCGGTTGTTTTTTTATAGTACACATC
>JANYFI010000620.1 GCA_025362765.1 Ferruginibacter sp.
CTTGCCTTGATGATAAAATGAGTAAATGTTTGGTGCATGTCACGCATTCTAACGTTTTTAATAAGAATTTCAACGCGCCTGCCGTTTCCCTCAAAAAATGACCAAAGCACTCATATTAGTTGGAGGTATTTTATTGCTAAACCAAGGATTTGGAACTCGTTTGAGACCACTCACTTTATCTGTTCCTAAACCACTAGTGGAATTTGCAAACAAACCAATGATTTTGCACCAAATCCAAGCACCAATTGCACGTTGTTATTGGTAAGCGAATCATTTTGGTCACTGTAGGTATACTGTTGATTGCTATATGAACTTATTGATACTTTCATTAATGGTTTTATTTTATTTATGGTTTTGTATGATTACCACTGAAAAAAATATTTGAAAAAAGTTTATTCAGGATACTTGTTTTCCAAATCCGCTGCTACCAGGTGAATGGTATTTTTAATACGGCTGATAACTTCTTTCAGACTAATATCGCTTACTTCTTCTTTTCCTTTCTTTTCAACTTCCCTTATCAATTCCTTTAAAGACTGTATGGACATATTATCTATCACCGGCTTTATGCTATGAGCCATTGAACCCATACTTTTATAATCTGCCAGCAAATATTTTTCTTCCATTGTTATTACCTGTGCCGGCATTTGATCAATAAACATCCGCGCCATTTTTTCTACAAAAACTTCATCCCCCCCGCTTAGCGAACGTATAACAGACAGACTATATAGGCCGCCGGCATCAACAGCTGGCGTGATTATTTCCGTTTCCGCTTCGCTGCTTTTGTTAAGCCAGAAGGCAGTTATTTCTACAAGATCCTCTTCTTTAAATGGTTTTGATAAATAAGCATTTATACCAGCAGCAGCATATTTTTCATTACCTGTTGTGCTTTGATTGGCCGTTAGGGCAATTATCGGTACCTGTCTGCTGATATTTTGTCTTATAATTTCAGCTGCTTCCATACCATCTACTACAGGCATCTGAACATCCATTAGTACCAGTTCAATATTTGTTTGGGTTAAAACATTGATAGCATCCTGCCCACTTACGGCTTCTGTTACCACTGCACCGTAATTTTTTAAAATCGTAGCTGCCAGCAGCCGGTTAATGCCGTTGTTGTCTGCCACCAATATTTTTTTGCCCCACAACATGCCTGCATTCATTTCCCGCAAACGGGGTGGATTTTCTGAAACTATATTGGAAGTTATTTTTTGACTTGCGGCAAGAAGCGTTTCTGCTCTTTTTAATGCGGCCGTTTTTTCATCCAGGGATAACAGGCATTGTACCTGCCTTGCCAGTGCTTGCAACGCAAATACCTGGTCGCTCGTTAGTATACGGGGAATATGATCCATTACGGAAAGTATGCCCAGTGGAACACCTGTTTCCGACAACATAGGCATACCGGCATAAAACCTGATGCAGGCGTTTTTAATAAAGGCAATATGGGCAAATCGTTTATCCTGCAATGTATCCGCCACAAGGAGAATGCCATTGCCGTTGATGGTGTAAAATTCAACAGATTCCTGTGTCGAAATTTGGGCATCCATTGTTCCATAAGTTGTTTTGAACCATTGGCGATCGGCCTGTCTCAGGCCAATTAATGCAATAGGGGAATGGCATATGTCAGCTGCAACACGTGCAATGTCGTTGTATGCATTTTGCTGTGCAGTAGTTACCGGGTGCAGCAATTGTGTGGCTATCAATTGTTCGTGTTCATTTTTTGGATACTGACCTGTAGGCATAGTAAGGTAAAAAGTAAAGAGTTATAAATAGAAATAGGTTAGCCATTTTGGGCACTGCTATATTTTCGTGTTTTTTATATAACTACCTCTTTTAGCTGGATCATTTTATAAATAGTTGATTTACCAATATCTAATTTGTCTGCCACCAGCAGCACATCGTTATCATATTTTTTTAGGAAATATTTTATTATGTGACAGGTGTATTGCCGCAAAGTTTTTTCTTCATTTATAAAATCTTCATCGTTACCGGCAGAACCGTATGAAATATCATCCGCTATTATTTCCTGGCCGTTACTCATTACTACCGCAAGGTCAATGATGGCTTTTAATTCCCTCACATTTCCAGGATAATTATAGCGCATCAGCTTTTCTTTTGCATCGCCCGCAATGTTAATGATAGTCAGTTTGTTTTCTTTGCAAAACTCATCTATAAAATGTTTAGCCAATATCAGCACATCGCTTCCCCTATCTCTTAAAGGCGGCAATTCAATTGGTAGCCCTATTACCCGGTAATATAAATCTTCTCTGAAATTTCCTTTTTTAACTTCTTCTGCCAGGTTTTTATGGGTGGCGATAATCAGCCGCACATCGAGCTTAACTTTTTCATTTCCGCCCACCCGGATAATTTCCCTTTCCTGTAATACACGCAATATTTTGCTTTGCAGGCTCAGGTCGAGTTCAGCTATTTCATCCAAAAAAACAGTGCCGCCATTTGCTTCTTCAAACTTACCCAGCTTGCGGGAAACAGCTCCGGTAAAGGCGCCTTTTTCATGACCAAATAATTCACTTTCAATCAAATCTTTTGGTATAGCCGCCATGTTTACTCCAACAAAAGGCTTACGCTTTCTTTCGCTGTTGTAATGAATGGCTTTGGCTACCACTTCTTTACCTGTGCCAGTTTCGCCTGTTACCGACACATTGATATTTGTTTTAGAAGCTTTCTCCATCAATACAAATATTTTATTTAAGGCCGGACTTTGACCCTTAATGCTTTTATCGAAAGAAAATTTCTGTGCAAGTTCTTCGCGTAAAACGGCTACTTCTTTTTTTAGCTTACTGGTTTCTCTTACCTTAATCACCGCATTCCACAAAATCTCCTTGGTATTTTCATCTTTCACCAGGTAATCCGTTACACCCAACTTCAACATTTTCACCGCTACAACAATATCCTCCTGCCCGCTGATCATTATCACCGGCACGATATCGTTGACCTGTCGTATTTTTTCAAACAATACATCGCCTGAATAATCCGGTAAAGAAAAATCAATAGTAATAAGATCGGGTTGTTTATGCATATTGGCCATGCATTCCCTGCCTGTGGTAAACCGGCTGATTTCATAGTCAGGATTTAGCGCCAACTGATATTCCAGAATTTCTCCGTACCAGGGATCATCTTCAACAATAAAAATTTTATACGCAGCCATAGTATTCCGGGATTATACAGTACACTTTTACTGCATCAATTAAACGTTTTTCCTAATTTAAAATTGCTTTGCCTTTTTTGGAAAGATTCCATTTTTGAGCAGTTAACGTATGCGATCATCATATTACTACAGCAGGTCGCCGCATTTAACTAACAGCTGTTTTCAATACGAGTAATATCCGGAAACTTATAAAACCATACAACGGAAGGGCCTTATGAGGAGAGAGAAAGGCGGAAGGGTGAGATATAAAAATGACACTATATAATACCTGTAACAATGCAACTATTTTAAAAAATACCGCATACGCAAACGCAACCCGATTACATAATCGGTTTGCAGGCACAAATAAACCGGTTATTTTAATTGGCTTCAATTACCTTATTCAAAGCTGACTGGGCATCGGGCCAGCCGCTGATAATGTTTTGCGCCAGCATTTCCAGTTCTGGATGAAACTCGCCGTCGGCAAAAGCCTGGTCGAGCATTCGGCTCCAGCTTTCTACTTCGGGCATGCCCGCAATGGCCGACAAAGAAACAAGCGAATGGGCATTTTTCCTTATGCCTTCGGCATCGCGTTTTTGCCAGGAATCTCTTAGTGATGTTACTTTGATGTTTACATCTTCTACGGTCCCTATCAGTAATATTTGCTCAAAAGATTTATCACCACCTGTTAAGGAATAAAGATAACTAAGATCAATGGTAATGGGCGTTTGTGTCATAATCTGGGTTTTTACAGGTAAGGCGTTTGAGTTATTGTGGTCACTTTATGTTAAGTTTAGTCAGTATATCCTTATGGATGATATCATCTTTCTTTACAGATTCCATGATACAGGTAAACAAATCGTGGGGTTTAAAAGGTTTTGCAACATACCCATTCATGCCTGCCTTATAACAGTTTTCCATTTCGCCATTTAGTGAATGGGCTGTCATTGCAATAATTGG
Source organism: Ferruginibacter sp. (assembly GCA_025362765.1). Taxonomy (GTDB): domain Bacteria; phylum Bacteroidota; class Bacteroidia; order Chitinophagales; family Chitinophagaceae; genus Ferruginibacter. The sequence goes on from JANYFI010000620.1 coordinate 4,103, forward strand.
TATTGTGCCGATGCTACCTGGTAGCGCCCGAATGTGCCCGGCAGCGCTAATACCGTTCATTACCGGCATCTGAATATCCATCAGTACTATATCAAAATATTCACGCCGCAAGGTTTCAACAGCCTGCAATCCGTTGATGACATGAACAACAGTAAACCCCTTCATCGTTAGTACTTTTGTTGCGAGTAAAGCATTCACCATATTATCTTCCGCAAGCAATATATGAATGGGCCTGTTGGTATTAACCGATAAAACATTGTCCATTTCCGACGGTTTTACCAGGACCTGATGTTCCGCTGCATATTTTTTAAAGGGCAAAATAAAATTAAAGGTGGTTCCTTTTCCAGGTTCACTTTTCATACTAAGATTGCCGCCATACAAATCTACCAGGCTACGGGTTATATTCAACCCAAGGCCGGTACCTCCGTACAATCTTTGTGTATCATTATTGGCCGGCGTAAATCTTTCAAAAATACCGGCTTGTTTATCTTTAGCCACTCCTATTCCTGTATCCTTAATAGAAAATAACACGTACTCTTTTCTTCTATCGTTTCCAGGTACCGACTTGCAGGTGATTTCAATCGTTCCTGCATCGGTAAACTTTACCGCGTTGCCCAGCAGGTTCACCATAATCTGGGTTAACCTCAATTCATCGCCCTTAACGGTTACAGGAAGCTTCCCGTCAATGTGAGTGTGTACTTTTATTCCTTTTGCAATTGCTTTAGGACCGAGTATTTTTATAACGTCGTTTACAATTTTTCTAATTTCAATCGGCTGGCTTTCGAGCGACAGGTTTTTTGATTCAAGTTTAGACAAGTCGAGTACGTTGTTAATGAGTGCCAGCAAATTACCCGAAGCGGTTTTAATTATATCTACATACTCTGCCTGTTCTTCATTTAACAAAGTGTCTGACAACAAATCATTAAAACCAATAACAGCGTTCAGCGGCGTACGTATTTCATGGCTCATATTGCTGATAAACTGTTCTTTTACCTTCAATGATCTTTCCACCATTTCATTGGCCGCCAGCAGGTCAGATTCTACCTGGTGCCTTCCCGTTACATCCATACCAAAGCCAAGAATATATTTTTTGCCATTTTTTTCTGTGAAACATTTATTGATAATATTAAACCATGACAAGGCTTTTGTTTCCGGGTTTTTCAGACTTCCTTCTACGCGTATCATTTGTCCTTCGTCCATTTCAAACAATTTATCCATATCACCTAAAAAGATATCCGCCGGTCCTGTTGACAAGGTTTCTGCATCTGGAACCTCCAGTTCCTTATAGGGATAGAATTTTGCAAAAGTTTGATTGGCGAGCATTATTTTCCGCTGCTCATTCACCATAAATATTACATTCGTGCTGTTATCAATAATCTGCCTGATAAACTCCTGCTGCCTCGCTACTTCCTTTTGTGCCTGTACCGATTCAGTGATATCAATGGCGCTGGCAATTACATACGGTGTATTGCCATGGTTTGCGTATACCGTATTCTGATACAGCCAGGTTCTCTTTCGACCATCTTTAGTTTCAATCTCTAAAGTGCCACTGGCGGTTTTATTGTTGTTGATGATAATGATGTATTCATCAAACTCATTTTCAAATTCAGCAGCAAAAATCAATTTCAGGTTTACACCAATCACTTCTTTTTTAGTATAGCCGGTCATTTTTTCAGCGGTGGCATTTATGTCAAGCAAATTGCCGTTCATATCGTGCAGGCAAATAATCGCCTGGGTATTATTGAGCACCACCGCTTTTTCTTCTTCACTTTTTTTAAGGGCAATGGCTGATAACTTTGTTGCTGTTATATCCTGTACTGTACCAAAACTGCCGTTGAATGCTCCATTGCTATTAATAAAAGGGCTGATATTCGAAAGCATATAATGTTCCATGTTATCCAGCAGCATACAAAATTCCACCTCTACTTTTTGTAATGTTACACAACATTTGGTTAAGCCGGCATTGATAATTTCAATGCTTTCTGTTGGCATTTTACAAAAGATATCTTCCATACCTACGGCTCCATCCATTGGCAATTGATACAATAGCCTCAGCTCTCTTGATACTGTAAGTGAACCATTCACGGAAATCTCCCAGCTGCCCATTTGCGCAATCTGCATGGCTTGCTGTAATTTATTTTTATTACTGATAAGCTGAACCTCTAATCGCTTACGCTCCGTAATATCCTGCTGTATGGCGAGAAATTTGTGGGGCTTTCCGTTGGCATCCATCAGCGGTACAATGGTTGTATCAACACAATACGACTTACCGTTGCTGTTTCGGTTTACCAGTTCACCCTTCCAGGTTTTTCCTTCCAACAATTTGGCTAAGATGTGCCTTACCACCACTTTATTACGCATACTTAAGCTGATGGTACGATAATCATTTCCCAGCAATTCTCCTTCCGCCATTTCATTTAATTCGCAGAACTTTCTATTTACATGAACAATTTTACCCTTGCTGTTAAACACGATTACAATAGCTGCCTGATCCAGGGCAACTTTATATTCAGACACCTCCTTATATAATGCATCAATAGCAATTTCCCTTTCCTTTCGACCCGTAATATTTTTATGAATAGAAATATAATTCAGTATTTCACCGGTATCATCACAAATGGGTTTAACACTTAAGGACAGCCAGATAGGTTTTCCGTTTTTATGATACACCAGTAATTCTTCGGCAACAGCATCACCCCTTAATAATTTTTCAACCATTCGCTTTGCTGTCAATTTATCTGTTTCTGCACCATATAAAACACTGTTTAAATCCCTGCCATTTATTTCGTCCAAGGTATAGCCACAATTTCTTGTAAAGCCGTCATTTACCCATTCTACCAATCCCAGTCCGTTTGAAATAACAATTGATTCATTTACCTGGGCCACTACCTTCGCCAGCATTTTCAATTGCGTATCCGTAGAAGAGCTGATCATTTGTTCCTGCGAAAGGCTTTGTTTTATTTCTTGGTTAAACAGCACCAGTTGTTCTTTCTTAAAACCTAAAAAATAAAAAGCAAAACTTAAAAAGATGGGAGAGAAAACGATGATTACAAAATCAGGAGCAAATTCAAATATATGAAACCAGGGACCTTTAAACCCGTTTACATAATTCAATACCACCGCTATGATGATCAATATAACACCCAGCAGAAACCCTGCAGCTGTATATTTTACGACACCATAAAATGGCCTTTGCTTCATAATGAATTAATATCGGTTTTAATAAAAGTATAAAGCCGCTGTTGGCTTACCAATGAGTTATTTTTTTAATTAAGGGTAATGGCTTTTCGCTGTGCCTTGTCCCAGGTAGCTTTTTGCTGGCCTGATAAGTACCTGTGTAACCCTGCAAGCACTGCATAGTTCATCACGCAGAAATAATATGGTACAAATACCGGCTTAAATTTTACCCGCCTGCTTTCCAGCATATAGCCAGTTATTGCAGCGCTATAAAACAATACCTGTGCAAGCATAACCGTCATGTAAAACTGACTACCACTTTTTATCAGCGACATGTTTAATACAAAAATAGCTATCAACAAAAAAGGCGTAATGGTCCATCGTAACACCCTGTGCGACATGTATTGAAAATATAATAAGGGTGTTTTACGCACGGTTAATTGGCCTGCTAACCTGCTGATAGATTGCCAGCCTCCGGCGCAAATACGTACTTTCCTTTTTAATTCTTCTGCTACGTTGGCAGAAGCCGTTTCTACGGCATATGCTTCGGATTCGTACACAATTTTAAAACCTGCCGCCGCCATTTGCATCGATTGCATAAAATCATCCAGCAATGTATCTTCCCGTAAATCCCGGTATAGTGAGGTTCTGAAAGCTACCAGTTCGCCGGCGGCCCCGCATGCGGTGTTTAACTCAGAATCGAGCTTCTTTAACAGTGACTCATATTTCCAGTAAATCCCTTCCCCTGCTGCACTTGCGCTGTCTTCTGCATCGCTGATTATTCTTTTTTCGCCCGACACGCATCCTACCATATCATCTTTAAAATGCCGTACAATATTTTTTACAGCAGCGCTGTTCAGCATCGTGTTGGCATCAGAAAAAATTACAAACGGGGTATGTACATATTTCATGGCCCTGTTTTCTGCAGCCGTTTTTCCGGCCCTTCGGTTTTCATGCAATACAGTTACATCAGGCCAGGCAATTAAATAACTATCACTGCCATCGGTAGAGCCATCGGTTATAAAAACAAGCTTTATTTTACCTGAAGGATAATCGAGTTGCTGGCTGTTGGCAATTTTATCAGCGATGATGTCTACCTCATTGTAACAGGGAATAACCAGTGTAACCATAGGCTCAAAATCAGTTGCAACAGGATTGTTTTTTTTTACAACACGTTTAATTAATACCATGGCGTACAGTACAATACCATACCCCAAAAATGCATAGAACACTATACCCAGGCACATCCAAAAACTTATTTCAATCCAGTTCATATATAACTTTCTTTATAGGGTAGCTGAAGCAACAGCTGTCAGCTTTCATTTTTATTAGGGACATCAATTACAATATTCCATAATAAAAAATAACGTAATAACTTCTAATAAATTGCACATTGCACACGGTACGGTTAAAAATAAATAGTTTAAATAGAGGCTTTCCGCGGGCATTTAACCGGAAGAAAAAGGGAAAACCTGTAATTGCAGCGGAGTTTTCAGTATGGTATATTTTTAATTTGGTTTGTAACTGCCGGTTATATTTTTTAAGCTATCGGCACATACCTTCCTTTTTAATAATTTACCGGCGCACCCACTTTAAATCAAAAAAATGATTTTTAAACTTTTTTGTATCTAGTTGTTATAGATATTCTACACCTATGTTGATGAAAGAAAAATATAGATCAATTGTCGTTGATAGAAATTTTGGTGTCATGAGGCTTTTCCTTTGACAGCATTTTGTAAGAGCGTTTTATTTCTCTTACTACCCTGTTGGTAATGGCCTGTACAAAGCTACCATCCCTGTCAAGCGTTCGAGGACCAGTCCACGGGCTGGCGCCTGGCGATTTTACAGCAGCAATTTTTCCATACTGCATCATGTCAAAGGCAAGACGACCATCATCGCCCCTTACATTTTTGGTGATATAACCCGCCCTTAAACCAAACTCTTTTACATAGCCCATACTAATGCCCAGGCAATTGAGATAAGGCCGCTTTAAATGCCGGTAAGCTGCAATAACATTCCGCATTTTTTCCAGCATAAAAAGCTGCCACCTGGGATAACGCGGTTCCGGTATAAACGAATATCGCCCGTACACGCAGGCTGTGCCAGGCTTTTGCAACACTTTCATTATTTCATTTTGTTTGTTAAACTGCATGAAATTTTGTTCCGCATCGTTCAACCGTATAAAAGCAGCATGCGTTTCTTTTTCAAAATAATCTATCACCGATTCTGACTGGCCTTCTTTTAGCATACGGTGTTTTCGCATAAAAGATTGTTCCAGTAATTCCAGCGTTTGTTTACAAATTACGGCATCATTGCACTGGTAGGCAATCTTAATCAGGTCGCTGCTGTTGATGCGGTTTGCCTTTATATTGTCCAGTGTATTGATAGAATAAAACGGGTTGTCTGAATTGATAATATTGAAAATTGTATTGTTTTCTCTACTTGCCATATAGTCATGCAAGGCCGTTACCGTTTCTTCTTCTGTAGATTTTACTACTATTTGCCGCACACTGTCTGGCACCAGCTTTTTTAATTCCTTAAATGATGCCGCAGACATCAGTGAAGGATCAAAGTTTTTAATCTGCAGGTGATTGGCCAATAATGCAATGGCCACTTCCTGCTTGGTATCTCTTGAATTAATCAGCGAAAGCAGGTTATCAAACGCATTACTGGTAGCAAAATAATCGGCTTTATTACTACCACTTAAACTATACCCGGAAGCAATACCCGTATAGATAACGGATTCAGAAGAATAAACTTTTACTTCGTTTTTAGTAAAATGAAAAATGGTGCCAGCCATTACAACCGGAACCATAATAAGCCAAAGAAGGTTTCTCAACAATAATTTTATGAAGTGTACAAAACTCATTGAAGCTTCCTGATTAGTTTGGATAAATTTGTACCGGTATACGCTTCCAGCAGCAGCAGACTTGTTTGAAATTTGATAACATTTGTTTCAAAATCAATCACTGATTTATTATATTTTTCCATTACACCTGATTGCTGATCAACCGTTATCCGTGCATTTAAAAAATCTTTTTGCGCTATGGTATTGTTCACTTCCGCCGCCTGTTTATTTCTACTGCTGATGATTAATAATTTTTGAGATAACTTAAAATCCTGGTATAAATTAATTACGTCCTGCCGCACGATTAATTCTGAATTGTCTTTTTGGGCTGTAGCCGTTTCTATCAGGGAATTCTGCATTTTTAACATGTTCTTCCGGTTTAGTAACATACTAAGCGGAACCTGTATGCCAATGCCTACATTGTAAAAAGCAGACTGGGAAGTAGTGAGGTTATTACCCACCACGGCTGATTGGTTGTGGGTGCATTTAAAATTGTCGCCATCCCGTTAAGCAGCTCTTTTAATTAACTGCACCACT
>JANYFI010000652.1 GCA_025362765.1 Ferruginibacter sp.
TGTAATTGTTGCTTTGCTCAGCAATGGCAGGCCGAGGTGGGAGGAGGTGTTTCCGGTTATAACGGTGATTTATCAAATTCATTGATTAGTACTCATACAATGGGAGCTTCATTTGGGGCAGGCATAAAATATATGCTGCCAAATAATTTCCTGGTGCTGCGGGGCGCTGTAAATTACGGACGGATTCAGGGCAATGATGCCTTTAGTAAAACTTCGGACCTTAAAGCCCGCAACCTGAATTTTAAAAGTAATATACTGGAAGGCAGTATCTGCCTTGAAGTGAATCTTGCCGATCCTACTGTGTATGATGGGCTGCCGTATTTATTTGCAGGGTTGGGCGTATTTCATTTTAATCCCTACACGTACGATAAAAATAATGCCAAGGTCTATTTACAGCCTTTGGGAACTGAAGGGCAGGGATTATCAGAATATCCCAACAGGCCGATGTATGCCAGAACAAAAATGTTTATTCCCTTTGGAATTGGATGGAAATATAAATTGAGTGAAAGGGTTGATCTTATTTATGAATTGGGATTTCGGTATACCAATACAGATTACCTTGATGACGTTAGTACTACTTATGCAAACCCACAGGTATTGCTGGATAAAAGAGGTGCGGTGGCAGCTGAACTCGCATTTCGTCAAAACAAATCCAGTGCTGGCTTTACAGGAAAAATCAGGGGAAACCCTGACGCCAAAGATTGGTACTATATCACCGGATTAAAAGTGTGTGTAAAATTGGGTGAATTACTCGATAGCTATTATTAACTAAGAGTAAGACAGCACTTTAATTTAATAATAAGTAGATAAAGTTGTATTTACATATTTAAACAAGCGAAATAACTGGCTCCCAACAAGGGAGCTTTTTCATTGAGTACAACATACACAGATACTTCTTTCAATAATTGTCCCATGCGCCCGCTTTTACCAAATACGTCTTTCCATGTTTCTGGGTTTAACAGCGAAAGTAATTTTGGAGCAATGCCACCAGCCAGGTAAAGTCCTCCGGTAGCCTTTAGTTTTAAAATAAGGTTTACTGCTTCGGTTGCAAGGTATCGGTTAAACAATTCAATAGCTTCCAAACAGACATTGCATTTTTGTTCCAGCGCAGCCTGGCTTATAACGGGCGCAGGGTCAGTATTTTTCATTTTTTCCAACAACCAATCCGGAGCATCTTTCTTTTCCACCTCAGTAAGAAATTGCCAGATGCTGTAAATTCCCTGTCCGCTTAGCAATCGTTCCCAGCTTACGTGTTCATGCCTGGTCAGCAAAAAAGTTAATACTGCTATATCTCTTTCAGAACGGGGTGCAAAGTCACTATGACCACCTTCTGTGGCAAAAGGATGATAGGCTTTGCCATCAAAAAATAAACCGGCTTCCCCTAAACCAGTTCCTGCAGCAAGTATGGCAATATTCCCCGGCGCTTCATTTGTACCCTTATACAATACATGGAGTTCATCTTCTTTCAGTGTCGCCAGTCCAAAAGCCGTAGCTTCCAGGTCATTCAGGATGTTAACCGGTTTGCCACCTAGATGCTCACTTATTTCCTGGCTGTCTATATTCCAGCTAAGGTTGGTAAACTTCACCCTGCCTTCTAATACAGGCCCCGCAGCAGAAAAACAAATTTTATCAGGCGCCGGCATACCAGTTAAAAAATTCGTAAGGATACCAGAGAAGGAGTCGAAATCAGCTGTCGAGTACCGGCACTCCTTAACTGTTTCAAGGCCGTTTTCTGAATACCTGCTAAGCAGCATATTGGCTTTTGTGCCGCCGATATCGCCCGCTAAAATGATTACATCTTTGTTGTCAGAAGTACTAAGGTTGGCAAAGGCAACCGGAATAAGTAATTGTAAATTCATAGTAATTTGAAAGGTAAAACAAAAAATCAACGAGATAATATTTTTCTATTTACAGTTTAATAAACGGCAATAAAATGATGTTGATGAGATCCCTGAATTTGATTATGCCGTATCTTCATAATCATTGAAAAAATTATGTTTATGAGAAAAATTGTTATAATTAGCGCTATGTCATTTATGATGATAAGTTTTTCACTAGTCTTGAAGGCGCAGCCAGATAGTATCGCGGCGACCATTCCCCAAAAATTTATTACCAAACACAGTATTAAAATTGATAACAACTTAATCAGCTATACCGCCAAAGTCGGTACACTTATTTTAAAGAACGAAAAAGATGAACTCACTGCTGCCATTGGTTATACGGCTTATACTAAAGATGGTGAAACAGACAATTCAAAACGCCCTGTAACCTTTTGTTACAACGGAGGACCAGGTTCGTCTTCTATGTGGCTGCATATAGGCATCATTGGCCCACGACGTGTAGTGGTAAATGATCCGTCGCCCAATGGTCCTGCGCCTTATAAAGTAGAAGACAATAATTATTCCATTCTCGATGTATCCGATATCGTGCTGATTGATCCGGTAGGTACCGGATTAAGCCGGGCGATAGGTAAGGCAAAAAACACTGATTTCTGGGGTGTGGACGCAGATATAAAATCCATTAGCCAGTTTATTAAAGATTATGTGCACGGGAATGAAAGATGGAATTCACCCAAATACCTGCTGGGCGAAAGTTATGGCACATTTCGTTCCGCGGGAGTGGCAGATTACCTGCAGGAAAATTGTGGTATTTCAGTCAATGGGGTTGTACTCGTTTCAAGTGTATTAGATATCCGGACGTTATCGTTTCAACCATCAGATGATTTGCCATTTATTGTAAATCTTCCTACTTATGCAGCCACTTCATGGTATCATAATAAGCTGGCAAATAAACCTGCCAGCCTCGATGCGTTT
>JANYFI010000656.1 GCA_025362765.1 Ferruginibacter sp.
CGAAATGAAAGAAATTGCCGCCAGGCCTGCTATTTATGCCTTGTGGAAAAAGATTGAAAAATTTACGGTGCCGAAGTTTCCCAATGGGTACACAGTTAATGAATCAATTGCCGCTGAATTCAACAAAATGTATGCAGTGCAGTATGAAGTAATAAGAAATATTGCCCTTTTAAAAGAGCTGACACAGATAGAAAAAACTTCAACGTATATTTTATACCAGGGTGCAGTGAATGAGGGCCGATGCTTTGAAACCCTTATCCCTGCCATGAACGCCGTAGATTGCCCGTTGATTATTTGCGGCGACGGCAATTTTATGGAACAGGCGAGGCAACTGGTAAACGAGCATCAACTGCAAGAAAAAGTAATCTTTAAAGGCCGTGTTACACCTGAAGAACTGAGCATTATCACACAGCGAGCCTATCTGGGTGTTACGCTTTTTGACGATGCAGGGTTAAGCAATTATTATTCGCTTGCTAACCGTTTTTTTGATTACCTCCATGCAGGTATTCCTCAACTGTGCGTTAACTTTCCTGTGTACCAACAAATTAACGAACAACTTCCTTTTGCTTTACTTACAGATGATACCAGTGTTGAAAACCTTGCTGCTCAACTGAACAATTTACTGCACAACGAGGTTTTATATAAGCAACTGCAAAGCAACTGCGGTAGAGCGAGAGAAAAATACAACTGGCAGCAGGAAGCCGCCAGGTTGGTTGACTTTTACAACAGGATACTTGCAATATAAACATGGCTGAAAGACATTTACATATTATTACACACGATGTTCCCTGGCCGGCAGATTTTGGAGGCGTGGTAGATCTTTTTTACAAGATAAAAACCCTGCACCAGCAAGGCGTTATCATTTACCTGCATTGTTTTTTAAATGACCGCCCGCAACAGGAAGAATTGAATAAGTATTGTGCCGCCGTGTACTATTACAAACGACAAAAAAAGTGGAGTCATTTTTCCCTGTACTTGCCATTAATCGTAAATACAAGAAAATCCGATGAGTTATTGCGCAATCTGCAAAAGGACAATTACCCCGTTTTGATAGAAGGCATACATTGTAGCTGGCATTTATTTGCAGGACATCTAACCAACCGCATCGTGCTGCTGCGCCTGCACAATGCCGAATTTGAATATTATCACCAGCTGGCATTGCATGAAAAAAATCCGTTGAGAAAAATGTATTACGGACATGAAAGTTACCTGCTGAAAAAATATGAAAAACAACTGGCGGCTAAAGTAAATGTTGCTGCGGTAAGCAAACATGACGTACAACTTTACCAGCAACTTTTTAAGGCAAAGCAAATTAATCACCTGCCCGTTTTTTTACCTTATAACAACGCGGCAGGTAAAGAAGGCAATGGTTGTTTTTGTTTGTACCACGCCAATTTAGCCATCAATGAAAATGAAGCTGCAGCAATTTGGTTAATACAGCATGTTTTTAATGGAATGAATATTCCCTTTGTTATTGCAGGCAAAAATCCATCGCAAAAACTGGAATTTATGGCGCACCAGCATCCACATACCTGTTTGGTGGCTAACCCGTCAGACAAGGAATTGCATGATATGATTGCCAAAGCTCAAATAAATATTCTGCCGTCTTTTAACAACACCGGTGTAAAATTAAAATTACTGAACGCCCTGTACAACGGCAGGCATTGCCTGGTGAATAAAGCCGGCGTAACTGGCTCGGGATTGAATACCCTGTGTACGATTGCTGAAGATGCCGACGACTTTAAAACTGCCGTGAAATATTTGTACGCAATACCCTATGCCGCTGATGAAAATATAAAACGCCAGCAGCTATTGCAACAGTTGTACAACAATAAAACAAATGCAGATAAATTAATTGAAGTATTCTGGAGCGAAAAAAAATAACCCCTCACTACATGCTAATGCTCGCATTGTCGAGCACTTTGCCTCTTTCTGTTTTAATGGTTCTTGCAGGAAATTTATTGATCACCATATAATCATGCGTAGCCATTACAATGGCTGTATTATAATCTTTGCAGATGCTGAAAAGCAGTTGCATAATTTCATCACTTGTTTCAGGGTCGAGATTGCCGGTAGGTTCATCCGCCAAAATTAATTTCGGTGAATTTAGCAACGCTCTTGCAACGTCAACCCTTTGCTGTTCGCCACCGCTCAATTCAAAAGGCATTTTAAAACCTTTTGTTTTCAGCCCCACTTTATCCAGCACGTCATTGATTTTTTCATCCATCAGCTTTTCATCTTTCCAGCCGGTAGCTTTTAAAACAAATTTTAGGTTTTGATTGATATTGCGATCGGTAAGCAATTGAAAATCCTGGAATACCACGCCCAGGTTGCGACGCAGGAAAGGTACTTTTTTCCAGTCCAGTTCTTTCAGGTTGTAGCCTACTACCCAACCTTCGCCCTCCTTGAAGTCCAAGTCGCCATACAATGTTTTCAACAGGCTGCTTTTGCCCGTGCCCGTTTTGCCTACCAGGTACACAAACTCGCCCTTATCTACCGAAATATTTACATCACTTAAAATCAGATTAGCACCCTGGTAAATATTTGCGTTCTTTAAATCAATTAATGCCTGAGACATGGTTTGTTTGTGTTTTTTAGTTGTTATTATTTACCGGCAGTTGTATTTCATGGCGACATCGTCAGACTGTGCAAAAACTAAACCCCGGGTTTTTAAATAATTTTTTCGCCCTGCAACCTGTTTTTAATCTCATTACATGCAATCCGTCAGTCCCTATTTTCAGGCTGCTATTCCT
>JANYFI010000703.1 GCA_025362765.1 Ferruginibacter sp.
TGTTAAATTAACCATGTAAGCTGCGGCAACACATAAAGAAATGAGAATAGATAGAGGTGGTGTGTGCATCCTGATGAATTGTAATACTTCAGTGCTTTCGTTGCATGTTTAAAAGATATTAGAGTCTGCTTAATAACTATGAACTGCCTAACTGGCTTACATTTGAACATTGGCGGCGTAGCCGATGGCCCTCCCGGAGGAACGGAACAAGGTTGTAAAGTGGCTATCATTTTCTACATTACCATCTGATAATTTGAAGTCGCCTTTTGCAACTTTTATGCATAAAAAAAATGAAATCACTGCAGTTTACCAAGGTTTTTTCTTTTGTATTTTTCAATTCCGCATTATTTTCATACCCTGATAAAGCGGATGGTTTGCTAATTACAAAGTTGACAAAATTGAAACATCCCATTATAGTTGACTGGGTGAATGTCGTACTAATAAAAAAATTTAAAAACACGTGACCGCCCAACTCCTGTTCCACTGGCCATTTGCGTCCAAATGAACAATGCCCTCCTTATCTGTCAATTGCTGGTTATGGTTTATGCTGTCTGCAATGCCACACCAGGGTTCAAGGCAAACAAAATTGGCGTCTTTAGCTGCCCAAATACCAAAGAAAGGAAAATTATTAAAACTAAAGTGAATACCGTGTTGATGCTTTACACTTCCAATTGTAATAAGATTACTCTGTAAATTTTTTAGCACGATGGCATCTTCGTAAAACAGTGCATGTTGCAGCGGTAATTTCCCTCCTGGCACAGGTAAAGAATCGGCATGATCTGCAATCAACCCTGCTCCATGCAGTTTCCACCGATTCATTTCTTCTATTACATTAAATTGAATGTAATAATCTGTATAATCCGTTCCAGCCTCCATGGGCACTGCAAACGCCGGGTGTGCTCCGATAGAAAAAAGCAATTCATCATAGCCGGTATTGCTTACTTCATACGATACAGTTAGCTTATCGTCATTTAGGCTATACCGCAGTTTTAACAAAAAAGCAAACGGATACACAGCAAGTGTTTCCACATCCTGCATTAAAGAAAAAACGGCCTCTGTAGCGCTTACCTGGTCTTCTAAAAAATTTCGTTCTCTTGCAAAACCATGGCGGGGAAGATGATAGGATTCCCCTTTATAAAAATAAGTATCATCTTTTAAGGAGCCGACAATGGGAAACAATACCGGGCTGTGTTTGCCCCAGTAAGCAGCATCGCCGCTCCACATATATTCAATGCCGGTTTCTTTATTTACAAGACTTTGCAGTTCTGCACCCTTCGGCGATATAACTGCTTTTATCTTTTCGTTTTCGATGGTGATCATACGTTTAGTTATGAGTTATGAGTTTGTAAATTTTACAAAAAAAGTAGTTGACATGATTTATTATTAACTAACCCTACATATTTCTCCTGTATTTGCCGCCTACGCTATATAATGCGTTGGTAATTTGTCCCAGCGTACAATACTTCACTGTTTCCATCAGTTCTTCAAACAAGTTCCCATTGCTGACTGCCACCTGTTGCAAACGTTGCAGCATCACAATAGCTTTCTCTTTATGCCGTTGTTGAAATAAAGTAACCGATTCAATCTGGTTGTCTTTTTCTTCCGTGGTACTGCGGATTACTTCAACAGGTAAAATTGTGGGGCTGCCTTTTTTATTTAAAAAAGTATTCACCCCAACAATGGGATATTCACCGGTGTGTTTGAGCGTTTCGTAATACAAACTTTCTTCCTGTATTTTATTGCGCTGGTACATTCTTTCCATGGCACCAGGCACACCACCTCGTTCCGACAATCGTTCAAACTCCGCCAGCACAGCACTTTCCACCAGGTCAGTCAGCTCTTCAATTAAAAAGGCTCCCTGGTTTGGATTCTCATTTTTAGCGGTGCCGAGCTCGCGGTTAATGATCAACTGAATGGCCATTGCCCTGCGCACACTTTCTTCTGTTGGCGTGGTGATGGCTTCATCGTAAGCGTTTGTATGTAAGGAATTACAATTGTCATAAATGGCATACAATGCCTGCAACGTGGTGCGGATATCATTGAAATCAATTTCCTGCGCATGTAAAGAGCGGCCCGACGTCTGAATATGGTATTTTAGTTTTTGCGATCTTTCGTTGCCTTTGTATTTATGCTTTATTGCCTTCGCCCAAATCCGCCTGGCAACCCTTCCGATTACACTATATTCAGGATCCATGCCGTTGCTGAAAAAAAAAGATAAGTTAGGCGCAAAATCATCAATGCGCATTCCGCGGCTTAAATAGTACTCTACATAAGTAAAGCCATTCGCTAATGTAAAGGCCAGTTGCGTAACCGGATTGGCACCAGCCTCGGCAATATGATACCCGCTGATACTGACGCTATAAAAATTTTGCACTTTCTTTTCAATAAAATATTCCTGTACATCTCCCATTAATTTCAATGCAAATTCTATCGAAAAAATACAGGTGTTTTGCGCCTGGTCCTCTTTTAAAATATCAGCCTGTACGGTTCCTCTTACTGTTTCCAGCGCATGTGCTTTTATGGTTTCGTATACTTCCGGAGGCAACACATCTGCCCCACTTAATCCCAACAAACGCAAACCCAGGCCGTTGTGGTCAGCAGGTAACACCTCCCCAAAAACCTCCTTCGGCAAAGCTTCTAACCTCTTTTCAAAATCAAAAGGAATTCTATTATACATTCCTTTGACAGGTTTTCCAAAATAATTATCCCCCATTTTTAAAAGTTCTTTCAAAGTCCCTCCTTCGGAGAGATTTAGGGAGGCTATGTATTTTTCACATTGCTGATCGATGGCCGCATTCATAAAAAACGCCAGCAGTATAGGCGCAGGGCCATTGATGGTCATGCTTACAGATGTTTTGGCATCACATAAATCAAAGCCGCTGTATAACTTTTTGGCATCATCTACAGTGGCAATATTCACGCCACTATTACCTACCTTTCCATAAATATCAGGCCTTGGCGCCGGATCTTCTCCATATAGTGTAACACTGTCAAATGCAGTACTAAGGCGCTTTGCAGGTTGCCCAATACTTACATAGTGAAAACGCCGGTTGGTTCTTTCAGGGCTTCCTTCGCCGGCAAACATTCTTGTTGGATCTTCACCTTCCCTCTTTAAAGGAAACACACCGGCGGTAAACGGAAATTTACCCGCCACATTTTCCTGTAACTGCCATTTTAAAATATCACCCCAGTCTTTGTACTTCGGTAAATACACCTTACTTATTCTAGTACCGCTAAGTGATTGGTAAGTTAACTCCTGTTTTATTTTCTTGCCTCTTACATCAAATTCAAAAAAGTCGCTTTTGTATTGCTTTAATACCGCTGCCCATTGCTCCATTAATTGCAGCACATCAGGATGCAATTGCATTTTCAGTCGATCGTATTTTTTTTTCAGTTCATCTGTTTGCATACACCAGTCAATTATTTTCGTTTACCAGATACGGTAGTTTTTGGACTAACCTTTTTAAGAAAACGGTTCACTTCATCCTGCAGT
>JANYFI010000756.1 GCA_025362765.1 Ferruginibacter sp.
GGTAATGGCTGCCGCACCAGTAGTGCGTTTCCAGAACATACCTAAGAAGAACATCGCAAAAACACCGGGACTGATGAAGCCGGTATATTTTTGAATGTAGGTAAAACCGCCTACGCCGCCGATGCCCAACAAATCATTCCAGGTAAATAATACGGCCAGTATCATGGCTGCAAATACAGCAATTCTTCCGGTGTATACCTGCTTGCGTTCGTCTGCATCTTTCTGGAAATATTTTTTATGAATATCCAATGTATAAATGGTAGAAATACTATTAACCTTACCCGCCAGCGATGCAACAATAGCTGCTGTTAAAGCCGCGACGGACAATCCTTTTAAACCAGTTGGTAAAAAAGTTAATATAGCCGAATAAGCACCATCCTTTGTACCGCCAGCCAGCTGTGGTAAATGGTTTGATTTGTATAACACAAATGCCGCAATACCAGGCAACATTACAATCAACGGCATAAACAATTTAAGAATACCAGCGAATAAAATACCGGTACGGGCTGTCTGCAAATCTGCACCCAGCGCACGTTGTGTGATGTACTGGTTACAACCCCAATAATTTAAATTGATTATCCAGATACCGGCTGCGTAAGAAAGCAGCCCGGGAAAAGTAAGGTACTTATCAATATCATTTTGTGAAGAAGTGGCCGTTGGTCTTGGAATGATCATTTTAAAATGTTCCGGCGCTTCTCTCATTAAAACCTTAAAACCGGCAATGGCATTTTGGCCCACACCAAAATATTCCCCCACTGTTGTAAGGGCGATGTAAGTAGTAACCAAACCACCTATAATTAACACCGCTACCTGTATTACATCCGTATAAGCTACCACCTTCATACCACCTAAAGATATCAGCAACGCAAAGACGGAAAGACCTATCATGATCATGTGAAGATACCCGCCACCAGCGATGCCATTGATGGCTACCGCGCCTAAATATAAAATGGAAGTAAGGTTAACAAACACGTACAAAAACAGCCAGAACACCGCCATAATCAACGCCACGGATTCGTTGTACCGGGTCTTTAAAAACTGGGGCATAGTGTAAATATGGTTCTTCAGATACACCGGAATAAACCATACCGCCACAATGATGAGCGCAATAGCGGCAAGCCATTCGTAGGCGGCAACCGCAATGCCTAAAAAGAATCCTTCCCCACTCATGCCGATAAACTGTTCGGCGGAAATATTAGAAGCAATCAGGGAGGCACCGATGGCCCACCAGGTCAATGTTCCTTCCGCCAAAAAATACGCTTTGGCATCGTGTTCATTCTTTTTACGTTTACGGTAAATACTATACCCGTAAGTAGCCACAATTACAAAATAAACAATGAACACAACATAATCAGCAAAGGCGAGATTCTTATTCATAAGCAAGCAAGTTTGATTGTTTTAAGGAGCATTAAATTTTTGAATTGTAATGATAAGATTATTTATTGATTTGATAAAACACTTCATTCCACCGAAGCTCATTTTTAAACTGGTACAGGCTGGTATCTTTTCCTATCAGCATAAATTCTATACCTGCCATGTCAGCAAAATCCTGCAAATTAATAGCCGTTAAATTCTGGCTATACCCGGTATGATGGGCGCCGCCAGCCAGTATCCAGGCGGCACATCCTGTTTTCATATCGGGCAATGGTTTCCATAAAACCCTTGCTACAGGCAGCTTTGGTAAATCGTGCAATGGTGCCACGGCTTCCACTTCGTTCACCAGTAAACGGAAACGATTGCCCATATCAATTAAAGATGCATTTAAAGCAGGGCCGCCGGAAGCGCCAAATACCAACCGTACAGGATCTGCCTTTCCGCCAATACCCAACGGATGAATCTGGCAGCTCGGTTTACCATGTGCTATAGAAGGACAAATTTCCAGCATATGCGATCCAAGTACCATTGGATTTTCCGGATCAAAATGATAGGTGTAATCTTCCATAAAAGAATTGCCACCCGCCAATCCGCTGCCCATTACTTTCATAGCCCTCACCAGCGCAGCCGTTTTCCAGTCGCCTTCACCGGCGAAGCCATAACCATCGGCCATCAGTCTTTGTGCGGCAATGCCGGGCAATTGCGTCATCCCGTGCAGGTCTTCAAACGTGTCTGTAAATCCTTTGTAATTGCCCGCCTCTAAAAATGTACGCAGACCAATTTCTATTTTTGCCGCATCTCTTAACGAGTTGTATTGTGCACCACCTTTTTGTAAAGAAGGTACCAAGGTATAAGCTGTTTCGTATTCTTCAATTAAGGTATCAATTGCCGCTTCACTTGTTTGGTTAATCACCTGTACAAGATCTCCTATACCATGTGTATTTACGGCATACCCAAATTTATATTCCGCTTCTACTTTATCGCCATCTGTCACTGCTACAAAACGCATGTTGTCGCCAAAGCGCACAAATTTAGCGCCCTGCCAATCGTTCCACCCAGCTGCCGCACGAGCCCAGCCGCTTAATTCGCTCAGCACTTCAGGATCTTGCCAATGACCAACTACTACCTTGCGGTTTTTGCGCATGCGGCTTACCATAAAACCAAATTCGCGGTCACCGTGTGCACTTTGGTTAAGGTTCATAAAATCCATGTCTATATC
>JANYFI010000762.1 GCA_025362765.1 Ferruginibacter sp.
GCGCCCTGGTACGACTATGTAGAATCTTATGTAGGCATTACCGGGCAGGCTGAAGGCATCCCGCATTTACCGGATGGAGTTTTTTTACCCCCAATGGAAATGAATTGTATTGAAAAAAATTTTTCGGGAAAAATAAAAACACATTATAAAGATAGGCTTGTAATTAATGGAAGAGCAGCTAACCTAAGTAAAGGCTGGCTTGGCAGAGGGCCTTGCCAGTATAGGAACCTTTGCGACAGGGGCTGCCCTTTTGGTGGATATTTTAGCAGTAATTCGGCTACAATACCCTCTGCCACTGCAACCGGCAACCTTTCGCTAAGGCCGCACTCTATAGTTTCGCAAGTAATTTACGATGAGCAAACAGGCAAAGCAAAAGGAGTAATTGTTGTAGATGAACTTACTAAAGAGACTTTTGAGTACCATGCAAAAGTTATATTCCTCAACGCTTCCACGGTAGCTACTGCTTCTATATTGCTTCAATCAGTCAGTAAAACTTTTCCTAACGGATTAGGCAATTCAAGTGGGCAGGTTGGCTTAAATTTGATGGACCACCACTCTGGGGCTGGTGCCAGCGGAGAACATGAGCAGTTTAAGGACACCTATTATTCTGGAAGGCGCCCTACAGGAATTTACGTGCCCCGGTTCAGGAACATAAACGGGCAAACAAGCAAACAAGAATTTGTACGTGGTTATGCATACCAGGCCCATGGCGAACGGAGGGAGTGGAAAGATACTTTAATGATTACTGGCGATGGGTTTGGCGAATCTTATAAAAACCTGCTTACAACGCCTGGCCCATGGACTATGTGGATGGGTTACTGGGGCGAATGCCTTCCCAATGCTGCTAATGCCGTTACCCTGGACCATACACAGAAAGACAACTGGGGAATGCCTATGGTTAAAATTGATTTTAGTTTCGGTAAAAATGAACAGCTGATGCGGCAGGATGCAATAGAAAGTGCTGCAGAAATGTTATCTGTGGGAGGCTTTAAAAATATAAAAACCTTTGATTATAATTTCCCAGGCGGCACTACCGTGCATGAAATGGGTACGGCAAGAATGGGGCTAGACCCTAAAACATCTGTATTGAATAAGTTTAACCAGATGCATGACGTAAAAAATGTGTTTATTACAGATGGAAGCTGTATGCCATCCGGAGGTTGCCAAAATCCATCCCTTACCTATATGGCGCTTACAGCAAGGGCCTGCGACTACGCTGTTACGGTACTAAAAAATAATAATCTTTAAAAAAGCTAATTGGTTTTTATACTAACCGTGTTCAATAATAAAAAATAAATTTATAGATTAAATCAAACTTTTAGATGCTGTGTTATACATCAAATATGATGAGATAGAATTTCAAAAATGGAAACTTTTAGGAAATATTTTTTAGCACTAATTAAGGCTTTGCCAATAGTACCTGTTCTGTAATAATAATATCCATTGGGTTGGTAATTTTTACGTTACCCTCCTCTCCTTCTATTAAATTTACTTTTAACCCAAATGCTTCAACTACGGTGGCTTCGTCGGTAAATTTATCTTTATAATCTATTTTATAAGCGGGCAGTAAAATTTTGCTATGGAATGTTTGTGGTGTTTGTACCATCTTTATCCGGGTACGTTCAATAACTTCATTGTCGTCGCCTTTTATTAGCCGTACACTGTCTTTACAATCCACTACAGGTATGGCAGAACCATAATCAATGGCTGCTTCGTAGCACCGTTTTATCAAATCTGTACTTACCAAACATCGTACGCCATCATGCACAAATACCATACATTCTTCAGTAATTAATGCCAGCCCATTTTGCACGGAATGAAACCTTGTGCGGCCGCCTTCGGTAATTTGTATGCGGTTATAATCAAAAAAAGCATCAATAATTTCTTGCCCCGCGGCTATATGGTCCTCGGGCAAAACCAATATTATACTAAGGTCTGCAAACGATTTTAAAAATGTATCAATGGTGTAATACAGCACTGGCTTGCCATTTAGCAACAAAAACT
>JANYFI010000806.1 GCA_025362765.1 Ferruginibacter sp.
CGGCACCAATACCTGCGGCCCGTAAAAAATAATTTTATGCGAATAGCTGTTTAAGTTATGTAATAATTCAATTAGTTCTGATGAAGTGGTACTTTTTAAATCAGCTTCACTTAGCGAATAATTGAAAGGGTTAACGGCTCCAAACCGTGCGTAATAAACCAGCCCGCTCATAATGGCGCCTTTGTTCAATTTTGCGTCTGCCCTTGATTTGGTAATACGGGTTTTCAACGAGGCCAATGCCGTTTCATCCGGCTGGCAGTTTTTTAACAATCCTTCAAAAAGCGTGACCGCTTTGGTGAAATTTTCCTGCAGTCCTTCTATGTTCACCGTAGTGAATTCTGCTCCGGCATTCACAGAAAAGCTACAGGCTATTTTATAAAACGCCCTGGTAATATCTTCAGCGCTCATTTTACCTGTACCTAAAAACTGCAGGTATTGTGCTGCCAGGCCTAATTTTTTATCATTCCAGGTGCCCATATCAAAGCGGTATTGCAACCTGAAAATACTGTTGTTGTTATTTTGAACATACAATATTTCCGCAGGGCCAAGTTTGCCCTTTTTCAGGTCTTTTGTATAATCCAAAAACACCGGTTTCATGGGGGTAGAAGGCATTTCGTTTACCATTTTTACAAATGGCGATTGTGCGTTGCGGTTGGTTTCAACCGGAGTGATCGCCGGCTTATCGACCTTAACAATATTTTTATCTTCCCCCTTGCGTTTAAAAATGACGATGTAATTTTCCTGGAAATATTTGTTGGCAAACGCCACAATATCTTTCTTGGTTAATTTAGATAATTGGTCTGTGTAAGCCACCTGGTCTTTCCAGTTCAGTTCTGATGTAAAGGCATCCATCAGGTCGCTGGCTCTTGAATCGTATGACTCGATGGCCTTTATTTTATTCTTTTTTTGGTTGTTGATGATAGATGTAATAAGGTTATTATCGAAATGACCTTTTTTAAGACTGTCTATCTGGCCCAGCATCAGCGCTTTTACTTCTTCCAGCGACTGGCCCTGTGTTGGTGTACCCTGCATAAACAGTACACCATAATCAATCAGCGTAAATGCCGATGCGGATGCCCGTAATAGTTTTTGCTTTTTTACCAGGTTTAAGTCTATTAAACCAGCCTTACCATTGGTTAATATCTGACCAACCAGGTCAGCCAGCAAAACGTCTTTTGACTTGTTACCGGGCAAGCGGTAGCCGATGGAAATACTTTCCGCATCGGGGCCTACAACTTCTTCGGTAATGGGTGCTGTTATCGGTTTTTCAGGATCGAAAGTATAAGGCGGAACGGGCTTGTTTTGCATATAGGCAAAATCCTTGTCAATTTTTTTAATCATGGCATCCGCATCAAAATCGCCGGACATAATTATCCCCATATTGTTGGGAACATAATAAGTATTAAAGTACTTCCGAATTGCTATCAGCGAAGGATTTTTTAAATCTTCAATCGTGCCGATGGTAGTCTGCCGGCCGTAGTTATTATTTTTGAACAACCCGGAAAACAATTTTTCACTCACTTTTCTGCTGTCATTATCCAGGGTACGGTTTTTCTCTTCGTACACTGCTTCCAGCTCGGTATGAAATATCCTGAACTGCGGGTTGCGAAATCTTTCAGCCTGCACCGTGAGGTATTTATCCACTGCATTTGCCGGTACATCATCCGTAAACACCGTTTGTTCAAATGAGGTAAATGCATTGGTGCCTTGCGCCCCCATCGACGACATCATTTTATCATATTCATTGGCAATGGCAAAACCAGCGGCTTTTCCTGACACGGAATCAATTTCATGGTAAATTGTTCTACGCAAAGCCGTATCTGTTGTGTGGTTGTATTGTTCATACAAGTCATCTATTTTTTCCAGCTCCGGTTTTTCTTTTACCCAATCCAGCGAGCCGAATTTATCCGTGCCTTTAAACAACATGTGTTCCAGGTAATGCGCCAGGCCGGTATGATCTGCAGGGTCGGTTTTGCTGCCAGCCTTGGTAGCGATATAACACTGAATGCGGGGATCTTTTGTAGTGGTACTCAAAATAACCGTCAGGCCGTTCTTCAGGGTATAAAACCTTGCTTTCGCAGGGTCTCCAGTTACATATTTGTAGGTATATCCGTTGCTGGTTGCCTGCTTCCACTCATGGGGTACAGTTTGAGAGAATAAATTGCCACTTGTAAAAAACAGCAGTAAAATCAATGTTTGTTTAATCATTTTCATAAAAAGCATTTAAATACTTAAAGGTGAATTCTAAAAGTAAGTCATTCGGCGCAATCTTATATACCAGTCAAAACATTCTTACTTTTACCCGTAAAAGTAAGAAATGAAATCGCTGATTAAAATTTTGCTGCGGACCCTGTTGATACTGTTTATTCTTGTTAATATTATTACCGCCTTTCATGCATATAAGTTTACCCATTTTTACAACGCAGGTGATGTGCCCCTAAAAATAGAAAGAAACGGCTGGGATAAAACGGCTGATATTTTGTTTGGTATTAACGTAGAAAAAAAAGCGGATGAGGCACCGGCAGATTCTGCTTTTAAAACCATTTATTTTACCACAAAAGATAATATAAAGCTGGGGGCCTGGTATTTTAAAACTTCGATAGCGCCAAAAGGTACGGTGGTAATGTTTCATGGCCACGGCAGTACTAAATCTGCCATCCTGCTGGAATCCGAAGAATTTAGAAAGATGGGTTACAATACATTACTGACGGATTTCAGGGCCCATGGCAATAGTGGTGGAAATACCACTACAATTGGTTATTTTGAATCTGAAGATGTTGCACTGGCCTATGATTACATAAAAAATGGAGGCGAAAAAAACATCGTACTCTGGGGTATTTCCATGGGTGCGGCGGCCGTGTCTAAAGCGATAAGTGATTACAGTTTGCAGCCAAATAAAGTGATCCTGGAAATGCCTTTTGGAAGCATTGTACAAGCGGCGGAAGGAAGGATAAAAATGATGCAATTGCCGCCGGAACCGCTGGCGACTCTTATAACGTTTTGGGGTGGTACAGAACATGGCTTTTGGGCCTTTGGTATGAAACCTGCTGAGTTTGTAAAAAAAATTAACTGCCCGGTTCTATTACAGTGGGGCAGCCGCGATCCGAGGGTTACCCGGGCGGAGACTGATTTAATTTATACCAATATCTCAGCCCCAAAAAAACTGGTAGTGTACGAAAGTGCTGGCCACGAATCGTTGTGTAAAAAAGAAAATGAAAAATGGGTAAGCGAAGTGAAAAATTTTCTTACCAACTAAATAATTATGCATCCTGAAAATATTGCTATTACCGATTATACTTATCTATTACCCGAAGAAAAGATAGCGGGTTTTCCGCTTGCTGACAGGGATGCTTCCAAATTACTAGTGTATAAAAACAATAGTATTTCGGAAAGTACGTATAAAAATATTGCTGATTTTTTACCCGGCGGCAGCCTGTTGGTTTTTAATAATACCAAAGTAATTCCCGCCAGGATATTATTTCAAAAACCTACTGGTGGTATAATTGAAATATTTTGCCTTGAGCCTTATGAAGCCAGCAACGATTACAGCAGCGTGATGAGTAAAAAGGAAAAACTGCGCTGGAAATGTATGATTGGAGGAGCAGGTAAATGGAAAGAAGGCCCATTGGTAAAGCAATTTAAACAGGGAGAAGTGGCGGCGCAACTATGGGCAACATTTGTGGAGAAATTAAGTGATGCCTATGTGGTTGAATTGACCTGGCAACCAGCTACTATGAGTTTTGCTGAAGTAATTGCACTTACAGGTGAAATTCCTTTGCCTCCCTATATTAAAAGAAAAGCGGAAATAAGTGATACGGAAAGATACCAAACCATTTATGCAGAAAATGACGGATCGGTAGCAGCACCCACAGCAGGCCTGCATTTTACTGACCATGTATTTGCATCTCTCGCCAAAAAAAATATACAAACTGATTTTATAACATTGCATGTGGGGGCGGGTACATTTAAAGCGGTAAAAGCGGCTATCATGCAGCAACACGAAATGCATGCAGAGTGGCTGGACGTAACAGCAGATTTTATAAAAAAATTAATTGACAATATAGTTAATCCTATTGTGGCAGTAGGAACTACTTCTTTACGAACGCTTGAAAGTCTGTACTGGATGGGCGTAAAAGCAAACTTGTTTCCTGGCAGCTCGATGGCTGAGTTGGAGATACAACAATGGGAGGTATATGAAGAAACACTCCGTTCTGTGACCATTTCTCCTGGCATGGCGCTACAAGCTTTGTTGCAATGGATGAGTAAAAATAAATACGAAAATATTATTGCAAAAACGCAAATTCTAATTGCGCCCGGTTATCAGTTTAAAATAATAAAAGGGATTGTTACTAATTTTCACCAACCACAATCTACATTATTATTATTGGTTGCGGCAGGCATTGGTAACAACTGGCGAAGCTTATACAATTACGCCCTGCAAAACGATTTTCGTTTTTTAAGTTATGGAGATGGCAGCTTGATTTTTATTGACCAGGGATAAAAAATTATGGCTGGATGGTAACTTTTGTGCCTACAGGAATATAACTGAACAGGTCTTTCATTTCCGTATATTTTACTGAAATGCACCCGTCGGTCCAGTTGTAAAAATTATCAATGGTCCATTCTTCTTCAGGCCTGGTGGCGTGAATGGCAATGCCATCGCCAATTTTGGCGCTTTTAGGAATCAGGCCTTTTTGTTTGCGGTCATTAAAGCGCTGAAAGCTCGTGGGGGTTGGATAATCGAGCAATAACTCAGGACCCCATTTGGGATTTATTTTTTTTAATATTATTTTAAAACTGCCATTGGGCGTTTTTCTATCGCCTTCCTTCATTTTATCTCCCAAATCTTTGCCGCCAAAAACTACAGGGTAAGTGGCAAACCAGCCATCTTCATCATACACTTTTAGCTCATAATCGCTTTTGTCAATAATAATATAATAGGGATTGTCTGTGGTATCCCGATGACTGGCTTTTTTTAATGGAGGAATGTGTTCGTTTTTTTTCGAAGCTGTTGTCACCTTATTGCCAGGAACAAAGGCCATTAATATAAAAATTGTACATACAATCAAGGAAATAGCGGCCACTTTTTTGTTCATACACTTTTTAAATTTGATATCAGTATTCAAACGACGTGCCAGCAGGTATTATTTTGTTTACACGTAAAGGATTAACAAATTTATAATGGACACAAAAAAATGCCATTTGTTTAAAAATGGCATTTTAAATTATTTCAGTGTTGGGTTACCAATTGCTTAACCTGATTCCTAATGTATAAGGCCGTATGTTCAGGTCATTTTTGAAGATTGATTTGGGACTATAAGATCCGTATAATCTTACCGGACCAAGGCCAAGCTCAGCTATATAGGAAAATTTGAATTGTTCCAGGTCGTAATCGCCCTTGTTTTTTTGTTTACCTCTTTGTGAGCTGACTTGTTTGTTGCGCTGTCCGTATAGATAGCCTGCACTTATTCCCGCACTAAAACTTATGCCCCTGTTATGGCACACCGGGTTACTGGTGAAATTCAGCATTAAAGGAACAGTAATATAATCCGCAGCCAGTTTGTTTTTTGAAAAACTCACTGAATCTCTTATAACATAAGCATTGGGCACCGGAGCCACTCCAGCGTAAGGCGTTGGGCCGGGTTCTTTAAATGATATGTTGGAACGAAAACGGTAGTTGTTAAGTTCAAGTCCTAATCCATATTTTAAATTTACATGGTGCTTCACCAGGTTGAGGCGCTGCATGAATAGCCACAGATTTATATCCACACTTTTTGAAGCCCGCAGTTTAAAATCACCAGCACCTAAAGGATAAATACTTCCGGGAGTATTTATCAAATCCCTTGAGGCGGTTGCTGTGGCATAATTTGTTTTGTCGGTGTAGTTGGCAAATCCAAGATCAATAATACCCCAGTTGGTACTAACGTTGGATAATTTTCCATGACTTCTTCTTCGTTCCATTGAAATTCTGGTATTGCTGCCTGATTCGTGGCGATTGTCGCCATTGGTAATTATTACAATGTTACCTATCCGGATGGTATCATTTCTTTCATTTCTTCCACTGCTGGAATCAATTTTCGTACTGTCTTTTTGTGCGTTGACGGCTGTGCAAATCAATGCCAGTGCCATTAGTGTAAATAGCTTCTTCATCTTCTCTTTTTTATTTTTTATTGAATAGCAAATTCCAGGTTGGCAACTTTTACATTGTTGTCGCCGGGTTTCATTTTTGTGTTGCGCTCGAGTAAACGTGTTGCTTTTCTTAAAAAGCCGCTCAGTTTCGACTTCCTGGGTTCATCATCTGAAAAGGTAAACTGGTCTTGTTTCTTGTCGTTATCGGTTTCAGAAAAAGCAGCAGTGTAAATGTTATTTTCCGCCAGGGATTGTTTTATTGCTTTATTATTGCCACCATTATTTTCCGCCAGGTTATTTTTTTGTGTTGATGGTATTACGGTCGCTAGCTCCTGCTGGTTACTTTTTGCATTGTCAATTTTTTCAAAATAAGGAGTAGGCAAATTATTGCCGGGTTTAATTTCTTTTTCTTTTTTCGCAAATGTCTTTTCTTCCGGCAGCTCAATAGGTTGCTTTTTAATTTGCATTGCTTCTGTAACTTTTTTCGATACAATAACTTTTTTTGTTTCTGGTAACGGCGTAGTTACTGCAGTCAACTGTTCCGGCAATTTTTTCTGCGGCGTTTGTGTTGCTGTTTGCTGGCTGGGCGTAGTTTTTACTATGGCGACTGATGATGAAGGGACAGTTGTTTGCCGATTTACATATGCCGTCATTCCCCATATACCAAATCCTATGAAAATGGCTGCAGCAGCCATTTTCCACCAACCAAAGGGTATTATCCTGTTATGCTCTTTCCTGTACAATAAACTTTTGTCAGGAAAAATAATAGTAGAATCTGCCAATAATTTTGTGTGCTTTAATACGTCTAACTTGCTGATAAGCTGGCCATCTGCAGCTACCATTTCTTTTAACTCTTTTACTTCCTGGCCACTCAATTCATTGTCGATGTACAGTAATAATTTTTCTTCAGTAGCTAATGAAAATGATACTGATTTCAGCAGGCTGTTTTTCGCATTAAAGCCAATGGCCTCCGGCTGCAGAATACTGCATTGCAACATGTAAAGTTCCTGCTGTAAATCTGCATTATCCTTTACAAATAACTCCACAGCTTTCCTCTCTGCAGGCGACAATTCGTTGTCGGTGTACAGTAAAAAAAGTGATTCGTAATTATTTCGGTTAATGTTCATTGCTTTCAATTTTTAAAATCCTTTCAACACCAGTTCTTTTTCTCTACAGATACTAAATAACATTTTCGGGTTTAACAATATAATCTCTTAACAACAACCTTGCCCTATGCAGATATACTTTTACCTGGCTTTCGTTTAAACCGGTTATTTCGCCAATTTCCTGATAGCTGTATCCTTCATAGTCTTTCAACAATACCAAACTCTTTTGAATGTCAGTCAATTTATTCAATGCCTCGTTTAACACTCTTTTAGTATCATGCTGCTGGCGGTTGGTCACCTTTGCCTCTTCTTTAAATTCTTCTCTCAGGCTAATTCGCTTGTTTTTTCTTATGTGGTCAATCATTTGATGATAGGCTACTGTAAACAAATAACTTTTACAACGATCATTTTCAACCTGCAGCCTGTTTACCCACATTTTCTCAAAAGCGCCCTGCACTACATCCTGCGCATCCGCTTCTTGTCCCAGGTTTTTGAGGATGAAGCGGTACACATTGTCTGCATACTGATTTACACATTGGTTATACTCTTTCTCCGTCATAAAGCAATTGGTGCCTGGGTTAATTGATGTAGTTAGTTGGTTTAATATAAAACGGCTGGTGAAATAAAAAGTTACAAAATATAAAATAAATTATGCCTTGGTAAATAACAAGGATTGCGAAATAATATTCCAGGGAACAAACAACTCTTTTTGATTCACTTGTTTGCAACAATTGATTTTTTTTTCTGTAGGAACAATTTTATTGGTTGAAAATACCAGTACAGTCATAGATCCAATTGCAAGTGTAATTAATAACATGGCAGATTTTTTTATTGGCATAAGGGCTGTTTTGGGGGGTATAACGAAAGTAATAGTAAAAAGTTACTGTGTTTGGTAATAATTGTTAAACTTATTATAAGTAACTGCGCAGAATAAGCGGCTGGTTAGCATAAATTTGTTAACTGGAAAGGATGGTATTTCGAAAATCAATACCTGAATTTATTTTAGAGAAGCGCAACATTAAAATCGATAACAATGAATCAACGTTTTGTAGAAAGGATTGCAACAGAGCTTTCGGCCATTAACGCAGCAGGATTATTAAAAAAAGAACGAATAATCGCCAGTGAACAAGGTGCTGAAATAATTGTGAATGGCAAAAAAGTGCTGAACTTTTGCGCCAATAACTATCTTGGTCTTTCGGCACATCCCAAAGTAACAGCAGCTGCAAAAAAATACATTGATAGCCGCGGTTATGGCCTGAGCAGCGTACGTTTTATTTGCGGTACCCAGGATATTCACAAAGAACTGGAAAAAAAGATTTCAGATTTTTTGGGTACGGAAGATACCATTTTATATGCGGCGGCTTTTGATGCCAATGGCGGTGTTTTTGAACCATTGTTTGCAGAAGAAGATGCCATCATCAGCGATGCGCTGAACCATGCTTCGATTATTGACGGCGTTCGTTTGTGCAAGGCGCAGCGCTTTCGGTACGAACATAATAATATGGAAAGTCTGGAAGAACAATTAAAGGCAAGCGCTCACCTGCGCAGTCGCATCATAGTTACAGACGGCTCATTTAGTATGGACGGCACCATTGCGCAACTGGATAAAATTTGTGTCTTCGCTGACCAATATGATGCCATCGTACTGATTGATGAATGCCATAGTAGTGGCTTTTTAGGAAAGACGGGAAGAGGAACGCATGAGCATCGTGGCGTGATGGGACGAATAGACATCATTACT
>JANYFI010000816.1 GCA_025362765.1 Ferruginibacter sp.
GCCATATAGAAAACCCCGGTACACCTTAAAGCGTTGCCGGGGTTTATATTTTAAAAGTTTGCCGATATTAATATTGCATGAATAATTTTATGGGATTTGTTGATGTGTATGCATCAACACTAAATATATGAGTGTAGTATCCTACATAATCATATTCATCAGCTTTGCTTAAGCTCACACCGTCAAAATGTACTGTTGAAAAATCGAAGCCCGCTAAAGTTTTGCTTTTACTTAAATCGATTATTTTATCGGTCCCTTTTAACGTTTTTTTACCTACTGGTAAATTAATATGCCAAAAAAATTTAGGAGCACTAATGTTAAGCGAATACACACTTGGAGGAGTTTTAGGAAAGGCAATCTCAAAGTCCTTCATGTCATTTTTTACGACTGTAAAATAAGAATCATCTAAAAACTCCATCGTTACCGGAATAACATCTCCCAGTTTTTGAGTATAGTGCCACTTACCATTTTTGTCAACCGCAAAGTATTTAACTATGTATTGTTCTACTCCTGTAGGTGGATAAAGAATATCATAGTCTACATTGTGTTCAAAAAAATCGCTCCATAGGGCTACAGAAGTAGACCTGTCATTTTTCTTCCTTAATCCGCTTACCCACCTAAAACTATCGCTTAGCGCAAAAGGCTTTTGATACTGCAATGTTAGTGCAGTGTCCATTTTAGCCAGGCTTACAGTATCATTTGCTTTATTGGTTTCATAATATTTATACAATTTTAATTTGGGTATAGTCAGGAAAGCATAATAAGGCAGCGGCTTCTGGTACGTAACAGTCCAATTTTTACTATTTCCACTAAACGCAAATCCATTCCCAAATTGTGCAACCCAACCCACAGGTAAAACGGGAATATCATTATAAAAAATTTGCGTCTGTGGTGTTGAACTATACCTTGCTGTATCCGAAAATTCAACCGCGAGAACCGAATTCATAATCCAATTATCAGGCTTTACCTGATAATAGGTTTGTACAGAATTGGTGTTACTACTTTCTGTGTGGTCAATTGTTGTAATGTTAAAAGTTGTTTCATTGGAGCTAACCTTCATCGTATGCATATCCTGAACACTCAATATTGTATCCAGCAGGTAATGCGCCGAAGAGTCCGTTACTATCAACTCAAACTTTGCTGTTGGATCAAATGAGTTCATATATGCCAGACTAATTTGCCGCTCAGGCATAGTAGTTGGCGTTGGCGTTGGAGGTGCCGGATCTTTAGAACAAGATATTAACGCGATAGCAATTAATAAAGTGAGGTAATTTTTTTTCATGTAGCGGGCTTAGCCTTTTTGCAGAGTAAACGGAAATTAAACGTATTTGTTATACAGTTATATTAAAAACTATAACCCGCCCCAATGCTACTACCACCTTTTATGCCAGGCTCCACTCTCCAGAAATTATCCGAGGCGGGATCCGGTAACAGCATCGGGCCTACTATTATTTCCCCAA
This sequence comes from Ferruginibacter sp., assembly GCA_025362765.1. Lineage (GTDB taxonomy): Bacteria > Bacteroidota > Bacteroidia > Chitinophagales > Chitinophagaceae > Ferruginibacter. The sequence continues at coordinate 1,461 of JANYFI010000816.1, forward strand.
AAAAACCGGCTGTGTTTTGTTGATATCGGTATCCGACACCGGTCATAATATTCATCTTCTTGTCTGATAAATTATTACCGGCAAACAACTGGTTGTACTTCGTTAATATTTTTCCATCATATCCAACGCCTGCTCATCCACGTCTACGGGCTTTGCCGCGAAAGCTATTTTACGGGTACTGAAAAACAATAGTATCCACGCCAGTACAACACAGGCACACATTACACCAGTTAAGGGTAATGCGTTGTGTGGTGTAAACAAACCTACCGCCGCCGATGCCAGCGCACCCATGCCCATTTGTATGGCGCCCATTAATGCAGAGGCGCTTCCTGCATGTTTGGTAAAAGGCGCCATAGACAATGCCGAGGCGTTGGGGAAATTAAAACCCTGGCAACTGAGGTAAACAAATATCAACGCTATGGTACTGTACAGGTGCAGCCAGCCAAGCGCCGTGGCGCTAAAAAGTACTATACCAGTAATGGTTTGCACGGTAAGGGCAAGTTGTACAATTTGCTGACTGCTGTATTTTTTTAACAGTTGGTTGTTAAGCTGGCTGCTGGTAATTAAACCGGTTGCAATCAATGCAAAAATACCGCCGTACTGCTGTTCTGTGGTGCTAAACATATTCATAAACACATAAGGTGAGCCGGCCAGGTAAGCAAACAGCCCTGCTGAAGAAATAGCACCGGTTATGGCGTAAATAAAAAATTGCGGTTGCTGTAATACAATCCAAAAGCTTCGGAGTATGACGCTTGGTTGCAAAGAATAAGCTGGATCTGGTTGTTTGCTTTCCGGCAAACCTGTGGCGACGGCTATAAGCAGCAATACCGCCAGTATCATCAATATAATAAAGATGGCATGCCAGCCAAAATACGTAATGATATAACTTCCGGCGGTGGGCGCAATAATGGGTGATACACCCAAAATTAAAATCATGTACGAAAATATTTTAGCGCTT
>JANYFI010000837.1 GCA_025362765.1 Ferruginibacter sp.
CGTTAAAAAATCATTTGTTAGTTAAGTAGATATTTCGATACATTTAAAAAAATATTTGGCTTTATGGCAACACAAAGATTTACGGCACTAGATGTTTTTCGTGGCATGACAATCTGTTTTATGATCATAGTAAATACACCGGGCAACGGGCTTACAACCTATTCAGAATTGGAGCATGCGCATTGGAATGGCTTTACACCGACAGACCTGGTGTTTCCTTCTTTTCTATTTGCAGTAGGTAATGCCCTTAGTTTTGTAATGCCCCGTTGGGATAATTTGCCCGCAGGTACTGTTGTTTGGAAAATTTTAAAAAGAACATTGATTATATTTTTACTGGGTTATCTAATGTATTGGTTTCCCTTTGTAAAACAGGTGTCGGGTGAGTGGATGATAGCGCCTTTTAATCAAACCCGTGTATTTGGCGTGTTGCAACGCATTGCATTATGTTATGGCGTTGCGGCCTTGTTGCTGTATTTTTTCAAACCTCGATTAACTATTATTATCGCTGTTGGTTTGCTATTGCTTTATTGGGTAATATTATTATTGTACCATGATGGTGGCGATCCATTCAGTATGGAAGGAAATGCCGGCACTTTACTGGATAAATGGTTATTGGGCAACGATCATTTGTACCACGGTGAAGGCATCGCCTTTGATCCCGAGGGATTATTGGGTACCATGTCCGCTGTAGGCAATGTGGTAGGAGGTTTTGTAGTGGGAAGTTTTATTCAGCGAAAAGGAAAGACTTATGAAATGCTTACTCAATTGTTGCTGGCGGGGGCAAGCCTCATGGTAATCGCCTGGGCATGGAACCACTTTTTTCCAGTAAATAAAAAATTATGGAGTGGTTCTTTTGTATGCCTTACTGTTGGCCTTGACTGCATCATTATCTCCGCGGTAATTTATATAATTGACTTTTTACACAAAACAAAATGGACTTACTTTTTTGAAGTATTGGGTCGCAATCCGTTGTTTATTTATCTGTTGAGTGAGCTCGGAGTAACACTGTTATACTTGTTTACCGTGCGGCCAAAAGTGTCGGTTTACAAATGGATATACGACACCATTTATGTCCATGCCGGAGATTATTTCGGGTCCTTGTTATTTGCTATTAGTGTAATGCTGGTTTGCTGGCTGGTAGGTTATTGGATGGATAAGAAGAAGCTTTATGTGAGGGTATAGATTTCGTCCGTTTTTTTAGAAATATTATTATTGTTGACCTGCCTTGAGCAGGTCAACTTGTTTATAAAATGATTGATAATTGATTTAAAAATCACCACTGGCCCCGCCACCACCAAAATTGCCCCCTCCAAAATTGTTGTCGCTGGCAGGTGTAACACCCGAAAATGTTTCCGCAATTACCAGCGCTTCTATATTTAATTTACCCTGCATTTGGTTGTCTGCAATAGCTTCTGATGTAAAGCCATTGATGGGTTGCCGCAGGTATTGAATTAATAAATAAGCGCCTGTTATCAATATGGCACCTCCGGACGCCATGGCGATTTCCATTGGCATAACGGCATAATAATATCGCACGGTAAAAATGATTGCCGCCACCAGCAATAATCCAACTCTTAAAAATACTACCTCCTTTTTTTTTATACCCCAATAAATGTAGACTATTGGTATAAAAATGGTAAAGAACCAAAATATCCATCCGAATGGTAATTCGTCATTTTTTTCCAGATCAAGATGAAACATATTGATAGAAGCTTCTCTAACAGCACAGTAATTCACCGAAATGTAAATGCACAACAGTGCCGTAATCTTCATAAAAGTGAAGGCGTCTTTATAAAACCGGAAAGCAACTTTTTTGGATAAATTTTGTGCAATGAAATAAAAGATAACTGATATTATAAACAGCACAAAAGGCATGGCAGCTTTTGCAAAATTACCAGCGGTACCAAGGCTTAGCAATACAAAAGCTAACAACGCCAATACCGCCAATATACCCATAAGCGGGTGTATAAATCGAACTAAAAAATAAGCGGCTATTAATAACGTGATGAGGGCATTTGCGGCAGGAGATATGTCGCCCAGCATGTTGATACCGCCAATAATACATGCCCCGGTAATCCATATCAATGCATCATCTGTGCCCGATTGAAAATGATTTTTTCTTTCAACCATTACTTCCAATGCAAAATAAGCTGCCAATGCCAGTACAAACAACACAACCGCAAAACTCTTTTCTCCGCCGCCACTTAACAAAGTTAGCGACAGCAACCCCAGTGAAAATGAGGCGATCACCACCGTTAGAATAAACAGGCCAATCCGAATAAATATATTGGGCGTATAAAACCCAACTGAGTATTTTGCCGAAGCCACCTCTTTTTCTTCTTTGGTAATGCAATTCACGGCAGCAGCTTCCTCCAGTTGTTGTTGTACCTGCAGGTTATCTAACCAGTTGGTGTTATATGCAATCATGATTGTTTTAGTTGTTTGTTCATTTTAATCAGGAAGAAGATGAGTCCAATGGATGCTGCTATAAAATAAATGCAGGCCAGCATAAAACCACCAATATCCAGGCGGGCAGTATAAAACAACAGCCGAATTACTACATAACTCAATCCTATAAACCCATATAAACTTAGCAGCAGTAAAAAGTAAAACGAATTTTCCTTACGGGCTTTAAGGTAAAAGAAAAAACAGGTTGCCGCCAGCAAAAGAAACCATGCCAGATACCAGGCGTCAAATTTAAATTCAGTCGCCAGGCAGGAAATAAACAGGATATGCGTTCCGAAATTGCTGTATGTAAATTCAAAATGAGCTTTAGTGTTTCTTTTTTTTGTAAGCATTCCTGCAAGCAGTAAAACAACCCCCACTGCCAAACCGGTGAAAATAATGGTGCTGTCATCAAAATCATTTTGCTGTAGTATTTTCAGGGGTGTAAGGGTAATACCCGCCCAGGCGGCAAAGCTTGTAATGGCCAAACTTAAAATGGCAAGGTTATCAAAATAATAGGCCGAAAAAAACAGGACTATCATAGGTATAAAAGTGGCTAGCCCGTAGCGATTGCCAAACACATTGTATTGAAACTGCAGGTAGCCGGTAAAGCTCACAAAGGTGAGGCAGGCCAGCAATAAAACATAATCGAAAAACACATTGGGCGAGGCTGTTCTTTGTAGAGAGAAAGAAGCTGTTGTTTTAATACAATAGTAAAAACTTGCCGCTGATACCAACGCAATAAATGCAAGTATGGCCTGGTGACCGATCGAGTCAATATTTTTGTAAATCAAGATGCCTATACCCGCACTCAGCAAAAGTACACCGAGGTAAAGAATTGTTTTCAGTTCCCAGTGCAATGAAAATAGTTTTTTAGCGGCAGCTGTTTGTATCTTTTCCAGTGAGGCATCCGAGATGTCGCCCTCTCCATATAGTTTATTGAACATTGAAACATCCATGCGGTAAAATAAAGACATAAAAAGTTAGCCGGATAAAATATTTTGATACCACGAATTTTTTAGCATGAATTATACGAAATGGAATGTTGCTATTACACTAATTGAAAGACATGGATTACACGAATTTTTATCATGAATTACATGAATTTGAATTACAGGAATTGCACGAATTTTGATACCCGAATTAAATACTGTGATTGATGCGATTCGAAATGGGGAACCGATGTTCTGTGGAAGGCTGTTTTAAAGGTATGGAAGCACATTCGGGTTAAAAGGGCTGCATAATGGTTTGCGGTATAAAGTAGTGACACAATCCGTCGCGGCGCATTGAACATGGCTGTATTTGTCAGGACACCACTGTTTTTAAAACGTTTAATAACGGGCAAACATTTAATATCTTAGTGTTTCATTGCCACAAGGCATAATTTCAATACTATGGATTTAGCATTCAACATAAATGAAGATGCTATGAAGCTGGCGTATAGCCAGGTTCGGCAAAAGCTGGAAACCATTTATGAAGGTGGTGGAAAAGCAGCTATTAAAAAACAACATGAAAGAAATAAATTAACGGCCAGGGAGAGAATAAAATATCTATGCGATGCAGATAAAGCCTTTATTGAAATGGGCGCTTTCGCAGGGTACGAAATGTACACTGAACATGGCGGCTGCCCTGCCGGAGGAACAGTAAGCGGCATCGGTTATGTGAGTGGACGGCAATGCCTTATCGTTGCGAATGACCAGACCGTAAAAGCCGGTGCCTGGTTTCCCATTACGGGTAAAAAAAATCTACGCATGCAGGAAATGGCGATGGAGAATCGCTTGCCCGTTATTTACCTGGTTGACAGTGCGGGTGTTTACCTGCCTCTGCAGGAGGAGATTTTTCCCGATAAAGAACATTTTGGCCGCGTGTTTCGCAACAATGCGCAGATGAGTGCGATGGGTATTACACAGATTGCAGCAGTGTTGGGCGCCTGTGTAGCAGGTGGAGCTTACCTGCCCATAATGAGTGATGAAACGCTAATGGTAGAAGGCAATGGTTCAATCTTTCTGGCCGGTCCGTACCTGGTAAAAGCAGCCATCGGCGAAACAGTTGATGCTGAAACGCTGGGCGGTGCCGTTACGCATACGGAAATAAGCGGCATTGCTGATTATAAATTTGAAACAGAACAGGAATGCCTCGACCATATCAAAAAGATTATGAGCAAACTTGCCAGGCCCGCCGATGCAGGTTTTGACAGGATCGTTTCAAAAGAACCTGCCGCTTCCACTAATATTTATGGCGTAATAAATGAAGGCAATACAAAGCCTTACGATATGGTGCAACTGGTTGAGTGTATCACAGATGAAGGTAGCTTTGATCAGTTTAAAGAAGAGTATGGCAAAACCATTGTGTGCGGCTATGGCCGCATTGAAGGATGGGCAGTAGGCATTGTAGCCAATCAGCGATTGATAGTAAAAAATAAAAAAGGGGAGATGCAGTTGGGCGGGGTTATTTACAATGACAGCGCAGATAAAGCCGCCCGTTTTATTATGAATTGCAACCAGAAAAAAATACCGCTTGTTTTTTTACAGGATGTAACAGGCTTTATGGTGGGCAGCCGCAGCGAGCAATCGGGCATTATTAAAGATGGCGCTAAAATGGTGAACGCCGTTGCCAATTCGGTGGTACCCAAAATTACTATCATCATTGGCAACAGTTATGGTGCCGGTAATTACGCCATGTGTGGCAAAGCATACGACCCCCGTTTTATTTATGCGTGGCCCACAGCAAAAATCGCGGTGATGGGTGGAGAACAGGCTGCTAAGACGTTGTTGCAGATCCAGGTGGCGTCGCTGAAAGCGAAAGGCAAAACTATATTGCCTAAAGACGAAGCTGATTTACTGAAAGAAATTACGCAGCGTTACCAGCAACAGACAACTCCTTATTATGCCGCAGCAAGACTATGGGTTGACGCAATCATCGATCCTGCCGATACCAGGATGCTGATAGCCGAAGGCATTGCGGCGGCTAGTCAAAATAGCCATATTGCTGAATTTAAGACGGGTGTTTTACAGGTGTAAATGATTTTTTGTTAGGGATGTTTGTATCGGCCTGCATGTTGAATAACAGCAAAATAAATGAATCAACCTTTCAAATAGAAAGCAGCGTTAGCATAATTTTTGAAAATGTATTTTATATGCTTACTATGTTTCTATGTGGTAAAAAAAATTAAAACCCAATAGCACAGTATTTTTATAGGATACGTATCCCAAAAAAAATAAATCATTTGAGTAATAAAAATCTTTTAAATGATTGACTACACTACGTTAGAGGGAAAGTATTTTTTCTTCGTGAAGATGCCAGCTGTTAAAGAGGCGCTGGCATCGGCATTGATCGGGTGAGTTATATCAGCATCAGTAAATAAATCAGTAAAAATATTGGTCCGGGCAAAGAAACAATGTGGTAAATAGTTGCGTCGCCCTCTTTTACTTTTACAGTTCTGTGGTACAGTTCTCCAGTTTGGGAAGGCTGCAATTATTCCATTTTTTCCAATGCAGCCGTTCTTCAAAATGATTAACACCGCGTTTAATTTCAGCGAACGATTTGATGGAAGAAATAGCCGTAGGCATAACCTATGGCTATTTCAAATTACATGGTTCAAACCCTTAAGGATTGATGTTGCATTTTGTGGGTTGCACCGGCGGCTATTCGAATTCAACCCTTGCAGGGTTTTGTTGCATTTTGTAGTTCACTGCTAGTTGCACTCGTTGCTATTCAGGGCTAAGTTAATTGCTTATGAGTTTTGCGACTATCCCGAAGGGATGAATTTGATTAGCCATGGGTATAAACCCGTGGAGCATGTGTAAAAATTATACAACCCTGGCAGGGTTGCATAAAACATTAAATTAGATGATTCAACCTTTTCAGGGTTGATAGTGCATTTTGCGGGTCGCCACCGGTTGCAACGGTAGCTTCTCAAATTGAAGCCCTGCAAATTTTGTTACGTATAATTTTCTCCCACATGTTTTACAAATTCAAATAATAATCTTTCAACAAGCCAATAAATTCATCTGTATAAACATTTTGCTCATTTTTTATACTCAGTTCTTTGGTTGCGGCAATGGCCGGCGTTGCAGATAAAAATAAAATACCCCTAAACCAGGGATGGTTTGCGGTATGCCTCACCAGGATTTGTTGCTGCAAATAAAAATGGGCTTCGTTTGCTCCGTTAATAAATTCATCAATCCTGTGGTAGGGCAACAGTACCGCCAGCACGCCGCCTGATTTTAAAAGCCTTTCGGCGGTAGTTAATAATTGTTGCAAATTAAAGGTGGTACTATGTTTCGCTGCATTTATCATTTCATCATCCGACGGTAGATCGCCTTCAAAAAATGGAGGGTTGCAAATTATACCATCATATTTTTTATCACTGGCAAATTGTAGTACGTCAGTATGCATGGCTGTAAGTTGCTGATGAAAAGGGGAGGCCGAAAAATTTTGTTTCGCCTGTTCAACAGCGGCACTATCAATATCTACCGTATCTATCGCAGCCTTTGTTTTTTGTGCCAGCATCAGGCTGAGTAAACCAGTTCCTGTGCCGATGTCCAGGTAATAATAGTCAGCATTAATCAGTTCTTTATCTGCAAAGGTGTCAGCCACCATTGCTCCAAAAATACATGCATCAGTGCTCACTTTCATGGCACAGTGTTGCTGGTAAATGGTGAATTGTTTAAACTGAAAATAATTATTGGCCATCTGGTTAATTGTTTTTTATTACACTGATTAAGGCGAATTACACGGATTAAGAATGGCGAAACTTACAAGTAAATAAAAAAAATACAGTATGCTTTAGAGAATTGCCGCATCAATAAAACTAATCAGTGTAATTGGTTTTAATTCGTGTAATCAAATAATTTAAGCCTCAAATGTCGCCCTCGGCGAAGGACTTATACTGAGTGAAGCAAAATCATTTTCCAGAAATTTATAATAACCTGTGATGGCGATCATAGCGGCATTGTCCGTACAATATTCAAAGGCAGGAATAAATGTTCTCCAACCCATTTTATCACCTGTTTCTTTCAGCGCTTTGCGCAAGCCACTGTTGGCACTAACACCACCGGCAATACAAACTTCTTTGATGCCGGTTTCCTTTGCCGCCTTCTTTAATTTATTAATTAATATACTAACGATGCGATTTTGAACAGCGGCGCAGATATCCACCAGGTTGTCGTTAATAAATTGTTGCTTCTCTTCCGTCGTAGCCGTGAATGCTTCTTTAAAAACATTACTTGTACCGGCATTTTGCAAAAAATATAGAATAGATGTTTTTAGTCCGCTGAAACTAAAATTTAATCCGGCAATCTGTGGTTCTGGAAAGGCAAAACGGTTAGGATTTCCATTGGCAGCATATTTGTCAATCAATGGTCCGCCGGGATAGGGTAGTCCTAATAACTTGGCTGTTTTATCAAAAGCTTCCCCAGCGGCATCATCAATGGTTTCGCCAATTACTTTCATTTCCCTGGGCGAAGTACATAATACAATTTGGGTATGGCCTCCGCTTACTGTAAGGCATAAAAAAGGAAAACCGGGTTTATCGTCTGGTATTAAATTGGCCAATACATGCGCCTGCATGTGGTGCACGGCAATCAACGGCTTATCCAGTGCCAACGCCATAGATTTGGCGAACTGGGCTCCAACAAGTAGTGAACCAATTAGCCCCGGAGCCTGCGTAAAGGCAATGGCGTCGAGGGATTGTATAGAACAACCACTTTCTTTTAAAGCAAGGTCCACTACGGGGACAATGTTTTGTAAATGAGCTCTGCTGGCTAGTTCCGGCACAACGCCGCCATATTTTTCATGTACTTTTTGGGTAGCGATGCAGTTGGATAAGATGCGTCCATCCACGCATACCGAAGCGGCGGTTTCATCGCAGGACGATTCAATTGCTAAAATAGTAACAGGCATAATGGGCGCAAAGATAAACAACCTTGTAATTGCTGCAATGACAGTATTGCGTTGAATAATAAAAGTTAATGTGTCACACCCTTACTTCAGCCACAGCGCAATACTATTACAGGTAACTTCGATAGCTGCCAGCCGAAAGGTAACAACGCTCGTTTGTCTGTACTAAAAAACGCACACTTTATACTGTACAAATGATATTAATTTTGTCGATATTTTATCCCTTCTGCCAGTTGTTGGCTGTATCCAGTAGCAGCAGGTTTTTTAAAACCAGAAAAATACAGTGGTTTATCCAGGTCTAAAATAGAAAATTAAATAGCTTCAATGTGGTAGAGCAAAAAATACTGGTCAGTCGTAGCGCTGAAGAAGCGATCATGAGTTATCTTCTTTATTTTTACACAAACAATTTTAACTATGCAACAAAAGCACTTTTCTCATTTCTTTTTAATTACTGCTGTCGCAATTGTTTGTAGCTGCAATACTAAAAAGGCTAAAGACGATTCAACACAACCGGAAGAGAATACCAAAGCCAATACTGATTACAAGCCTGCGTTTGAGGGACAAACCCGTATCAAAAATATCGCCACAACAACACCCTACAAAGTGGACAAGCTGGCTGAAAAATTAGGTCGTCCATGGGCCATTATCACTATGCCGGATGACAGGTTATTGATAACAGAAAAGTCTGGCTTTATGTACATTTATTCAGCAGACGGCGTATTGGTTAAAAAAGTAACAGGCTTTCCGCCGGTAGTGGATGGCGGGCAGGGAGGATTATTGGATGTTGCCCTGGATCCTGATTTTACAAAAAATAAAATACTCTACTGGACATTCTCCCAACAACAGGGAGATAGCACTAACCTTACTGCTGTGGCCAAAGGCCAATTGAGCGCAGACGAAACAAGTGTACAAAATGTGCAGGTTATTTTCCAGGCTACTCCGGCGCTTAAAAGTGAAAACCATTTTGGGTCTCGGCTGCTATTTGATAAGGATGGCAATTTATTTGTCAGCGCAGGCGAAAGATCTATCCTGGAAGGAAGGGCACAGGCACAATTGCTGACTGCCGGTTTAGGTAAAGTATTTAAAATTACCAAAGAGGGCAAGCCGGCACCGGGTAATCCATTTTTAAATCAGCCCAATACCAAACCCGAAATTTATTCTTACGGTCATCGCAATCCGCAAGGGCTGGATATTAATCCTGTTACCGGCGATTTGTGGGAGGTGGAATTTGGCCCTCGTGGCGGCGATGAGTTAAACCTGATTAAGCCGGGTAAAAATTATGGCTGGCCTGTAATTACTTATGGCATTGAATATGATGGCAGGAAAATAGGCGACTCTATTCAGCAAAAAGAAGGCATGGAACAGCCCGTGTATTACTGGGACCCCGTTGCGTCGCCCAGTGGAATGGTGTTCTATGCAAGTGATTCAATACCTGAGTGGAAAAATAATTTGTTCATCGCCTGTTTGAGCAGCATGCACATTGACCGGCTGGTGATTGAAAATAATAAGGTGGTGGGTGAAGAAAGTTTATTACTGGATAAAAAAGAGCGCTTTCGTGATGTGACACAAATGAAGGGAAAGTTGTATGCCGTAACCGATGGTGGCATCTTGTTCAGGATCAGTAAGCAGTAGGTTTATTACCCGAAGTGTGATAGGAATATGCTGAAAGTTGAATGACTATTCGCTTTTTGGAATTGGGCCATAACAAGATTTTTCTAAAGCTGCAAGGATCAATCTGTCAAATAATTTGATACCAAAATACCTTCTATTA
>JANYFI010000839.1 GCA_025362765.1 Ferruginibacter sp.
TTTTAAATTTTCTCCAAATACAATAGCCGTTTGTTCAACAAATGATCAGTTCACCTTTAAGATTGTTTCAATTTCACTCAGTTCTTCGGACGTAAAGTTTAGATTGTTTAAAGTAGCGAGGTTATCATGCAATTGGGCCACACTGCTTACGCCTGCCAATACCGTTGTTACCCTTTTGTCTTTTAATATCCACGCCAATGCCATTTGTGCGAGCGACTGCCTCCTGTGTTGCGCAAGTGCATTAAGCGCATTAAGTTGTTCCAACACTTTCGGCGTAATGGCGCTTGCCTGCAAGGCCCCGTGTTGCTTAGCAGCCCTGGATTGTTCAGGAATATTTCCCTGCAAATATTTATTGGTTAATAATCCTTGTGCCAATGGCGAAAATGGAATACAGCCGATTCCATTTTTTTCCAGTTCATCCATCAATCCATCTTCTACCCACCGCTCATACATGGAATATTTTGGTTGATGAATCAGGCAGGGCGTACCCAGTTCTTTTAGTATTTTAATTGCCCTGGTAGCTTCAGGCAAATGATAATTGGATAAGCCGATATACAAAGCCTTGCCGCTTTTTACGATATCATGCAACGCATTCATTGTTTCTTCCAGTGGCGTATCCGGGTCGGGCCGGTGCGAATAAAAAATGTCTACATAATCCAGTTGCATACGCTGCAGGCTTTGATTTAAGCTTGCCATCAGATATTTTCTGGATCCCCAATCCCCGTATGGTCCGGGCCACATGGTATAGCCGGCCTTGCTGGAAATAATCAGTTCATCCCGTAAATAGCCCGTGAAATCCTTTTTTAAAATACTACCGAAATTTTCTTCAGCGGAGCCGGGCGGTGGACCGTAATTATTAGCCAGGTCGACATGTGTAATGCCATTGTCAAACGCCGCCCTTATAATTGCACGACCCGTTTCAAAATTATCAACACCGCCGAAATTATGCCATAGGCCCAGCGACAATGCAGGTAGGAGTATACCACTGTTACCACACCTGTTATATTTCATAGCATCATACCTGGTGGCAGAAGGACTGTAACTCATGAGTTTTATAATTAAATTATTTTATAAAATTGGTGACCTTTACGATTATTAAAAATGGTTGTACAGTCTTCACTACACAACCATTTTTTTGATGTCTTGTATTTATTATTTTAGCAAATTCTTTTTTATATAATCTGCACTTTCTTTAATGCAGTCAAACACCGGTTGCCTGTATTGTTCCTGTTCAACATAGGTGTACTCAACACCTGCAATTTTTTTGGCGGCAAAGATTGTTTTCCAGTCAATCACTCCTTTGCCCACTTCACAGGTTTGACCTTTAGCGCCATTATGATCCGGTTTTTCCATATCCTTAATATGCCAAATGGGGAAACGACCCGGATATTTTTCAAACCACTCTACCGGATTTTGATCTGCATAGGCTAACCAGTAAAAATCCATTTCAAATTTTACCAGTTCTGGATCCGTGCTATTAAGCAATATTTCATATTTGGTGCTGTTGCCTTCCTTTTCAAATTCAAAATTATGGTTGTGGTATGCAGTAACTATACCGGCTTTTTGGCTAATTTCTCCTCCAATATTTAATCTCTCCGCAACTCTTTTAAAGTCATCCGTTGTTCTATGTTTATCGTCCAGGTAGGGAATGATAACATATTTATTTCCCAGTATGTGGGCATCTTCCAACAAATATTTCCAGCTATCCCAATTGTAGTCGGGTTCATATAACATGTCGTCCAGCCCATAGAGACCGCTTAATGTTATCAAATTATTTTCTTTTAACATCGCTGAAAACTGTGCGACTGTATTTCCAAAAAACATTCGGTTATCATAGCCAAACAACTCCAGGTTGGTATAGCCGGCTGCCGAAATTTTAGCCAGTGCATTTTTGATGTCTTTCACCTCATCTCTCACTGTGTACAGCTGAAGACCTAGATCTTTGTGCATTTTAAATAAGTCTTTTGAGGTAACCCATTGAAGCCGCAGTAAGCTCCAAACATTACTGTATAACCTTTCTGCGTGTAACCCATGATTGATATTTTAATTTTTTATTGATAATTCATTCCAATAAAAGATGCAAAGCATACGCTAATTTTCAAACAATTATTGTGGTATCCAGCCATGGTTTTGCATCCAGTATTTACACTGGTCCATCCACTGTTCATTTTTGTTTTTTAAATGCAGGCCAAATCCGTGGCCGCCAGCTTCGTAAATATGCATTTCTGCGGCTACACGATTTTTAATCAGTGCCTGGTAAAACACAATGCTGTTTTCAGGATTTACAACATTATCGTCACTTGCGTGTACAAGAAAGGTGGGTGGCGTATCGCCAGTAACCTGTAACTCATTTGAATACTCAGTAATTTTTTGTTGGGATGGGTTTTTACCGATGAGGTTATCCCTTGAACCGATGTGACCAATAGCATCAGTAAAGCTAATTACCGGATAAATTAACAGCATAAAGTCAGGACGCAAGCTCACATGATTGGGATTGTTAATGTACACTTTATTATAATGGGTACCTGCCGTTGACGCAAGGTGGCCACCAGCGGAAAAGCCCATAATGCCAATTTTAGTTGGATCAATATTCCATTCTTTTGCACCTTCCCGTACTGTTTTTATCGCCTGCTGCGCATCTTGTAACGGGGCAATTTCAGGATTTATCATTGTTTCAATATTCGGAATACGATATTTTACTACAAAAGCAGCAATACCCATATCAGTGAATCTTTTGGCGAAGTCTGCCCCCTCGTGGCCAGCGGCTACAATCCAATAACCACCACCAGGCACAATTATTACTGCTGTGCCATTCGCCTTTTCTTTTGAAGGAAGATAAATACTAAGTGTTGGTCTTGAAATTTTGCTAATGATTAATATACCATTAGACTGCTCCGATTTTTCTTCGTCTTTTGAAGGTTTACTATTTGGAATGCTGTCTTTATATAATGGTATAATTGTCTGCGACATTAATAATAATGGGGCAATGTGCAAAAGGAGTGCAATCGCAATTTTCTTCATGAAGGTTGTATAAGTTACCGAACATACCCCGGTAAGCAGAAGCTGTTTGCTTTTGCTTACCGGGGTATGTTTCTATGGTTAAAAATAAAGACTATGTCGCCCAGGCCCTGTCGCCTTTTTTGTAAGGATAAGCACCATCATAATGGCCCGGCACGGCAATGTATCGTAATGCCTCTGTAGCACCTTCCTTAGAAGTGAAATACCCAAATAAAGTCAATTGCTTCATCATAGTAAAATAATGAGTTGGGTCTTCAGGCTTTTTACTTTTCTGGTAGTCTTTGGCTTCTTTATCAAGTGCTGTTAAAAAAGTAGTTCTTTGTTCTGGCGTAGCCTCCAGGAAAGACTTACCGTTTGCTTTTTTGCTTGCTGCTTCCAGTTTGCCAATTCCTTCATGAAATATTTTCTGATCCTTATCTTCATAAGTATCATTTACCATCACCGTCATAAACTGGCCAACTTTGGCTGCTTTGGCGCCCGGGGTTTTGGTGGCAGGTAAAATGGTTTCGGCTACTTCATCCAAAAAGGCAGTATCTGCTTCTCCAAATGTTGCACCGCCCACCATTGGCCCGCTTTTACAACTGGTGAGCAATTCACCACCAATGAATGCGCCGCCTGTTAATGCTGCGATCATTTTTAATAACTCTCTTCTTTCCATATTGATAGTTTTATATGTGCTTATTATAAATTGCCCTTTTTTAATTCGGTAACAGCAAAATCAACTGCCCTGGCAGTTAATGCCATGTAAGTTAACGAAGGATTTTGACAAGCAGATGACGTCATGCAGGCTCCATCTGTAACAAAAACATTTTTACAATCCCACACCTGGTTATTTTTATTGAGCACAGATGTTTTGGGGTCATTACCCATCCTAGCAGTTCCCATTTCATGTATACCGTGCCCCATGGCATGACCAGTATCATGGGTACTGATATTTTTAACACCTGATGCTTCAAACATGGCAACAAGATCCGTTAAAATATCTTTGCGCATTTTTAATTCATTCTCTTTTATTTCCGCATCCATCGATAGTACTGGCAACCCCCATTTATCTTTAACCGCTTTATCCAAAGTTATTTTATTATCATGATAAGGTAATATTTCGCCGAAGCCTGTGGCACCGATTGTCCAGGATCCGGGCTCGGTTAATGCTTCTTTAAATGGGCCGCCAATATTCAGTTCAGCAATATCTCTGCTCCAGCCCTGGCGGGATGCGCTACCCTGGTATCCAAAACCCCGTAGATAATCTCTTTTATCTCCATAAAGATTGGCAAAACGAGTAATATAAAAACCATTTGCACGGCGGCCAAAAGTAGTTTCATTTTCATATCCTTCTACCGTTCCAGCTGCACCGAGGTTGTAATGGTGGTCCATAATATTATGGCCTAATTCACCGCTACTGCTACCCAATCCATCAGGCCACAAATCGGTGGCAGAATTCATCAACACCCAGGCAGAGTTTAGGGTGGAGGCATTTAAAAAAATAATCTTGCTGTAATACTCAACAGTTTTATTGGTTTCTGCATCCAGCACTTCTACACCTGTTGCTTTTTTTGTATCCTTATCATAAATAATTTTGGTAACAATACTCCAGGGGCGCACCGTAATATTGCCCGTAGCCTGTGCTGCAGGCAAAGTAGAAGATTGGGTACTGAAATATCCTCCAAACGGACAGCCTTCCCAGCAACGATTTCTATATTGGCATTGGGTTCTGGCCTGCAATGGTGCAGTTAAATTAGCCGTACGGCCAATAATCATGTACCTATTTTTGAACTGTTGTTTTATTCTTGCAGCCACATCTTTTTCCACGATATTCAACTCCATTGGTGGCAAAAAATGTCCGTCTGGTAAATGCGCCAATCCTTCCATAGAACCACTGATACCAGCAAATTTTTCTACATAATCATACCAGGGTGCAAGGTCTTTATATCTTACCGGCCAGTCAATGGCAACACCGTCTTTCAGGTTAGCTTCAAAATCAAAATCGCTCCAGCGGTAACTTTGTCTTCCCCATAGAAGAGAGCGGCCTCCCACCTGGTAACTGCGCCACCAGGTAAATGGCTTTACTTCTGTATATGGACAGTCCTTTTCGTTTACCCACGAATTCATAACTGCTTCACTGGCCGCCCAGCCACGGTGTATTGCGGGGTAATCCTTTTTTTGCTGTAAAGTAGTATGTCCACGGTGTTTAAAATCCCAGGGATCTTTCGAAGCTGTTTTATAATCTTTAATATGCTCATGTGGCCTGCCACGCTCCAACATCAGTACTTTCAATCCTTTTTCTGTTAACTCTTTTGCCGCCCAGCCACCGCTAATACCCGAACCTACTACGATAGCGTCGTAAGTATTTTGGGCTGCCGCCTTGTTATTAATATTGGTTGAATCCCCGGGCATATATTTTTATTACACGAATTATTACTAATTACACGAATTGCTTCAAAGCATTCGCCCTGCTTTCACTCATAATTTATACCCCATAACTTATAACTAATTAAAGGTTTCCCTTCTTCAATTCACTCACGGCATGATCTGCCGCTCTTGCGGTAAATGCCATATAGCTTAAAGATGGATTTACACAGGCTGCAGACACCATAAATGACCCATCTGTTACAAAAACATTCGGAGCATCCCAAATTTGGTTAAAGCTGTTGAGCACAGATGTTTTAGGATCCTTACCCATACGGGCAGAGCCCATTTCATGAATTCCTCTTCCCAAAGTACCATCACCATCACGCCCCTTTACATCCTTTACACCAGCGGCTTCCAACATATCAATTGCATCGGCCAACATATCTTTACGCATTTTCTTCTCGTTCTCTTTGTATTCGATATCCATCGCCAATACATTCAATCCCCACTTATCTTTTTTCGTTTTATCAAGCGTGATCTTATTGTCGTGATAAGGCAGTGTTTCACCAAATGCAGTGAACCCGATAGACCAGGGCCCAGGCTCAGATAATGCATCTTTAAACTCACCACCAATATTTAACTCGGCAATGTCTCTTGCCCAGCCATTCCTGCTTGCGCCCCCCTGGTAACCAAAACCACGAATGTAATCA